>NZ_JBHVBO010000032.1:0-27236 GCF_042668085.1 Isoptericola sp. NPDC057391
GGACGGGGCCCTCGTGCGTGTCAGGGGTGCGCGGGGTCAGTCGCCGATCTCGCTGGTGCCGGCGTACAGGTGCAGCACCGGGACCTGCAGGTGCTCGCGGGCTCGCGACGCCCAGTCGGAGCGGAAGGTGTCCGCGACCACGTGCGGGTAGGTGACGACGACGACGTCCTGCACGCCCTCCGGGCCGCCCTGGGCGGCGACGGCGGCGCTGAGCGAGGGCAGCGGGTCCTCCTCGGTGACCGTGCCCTCGGCGGTGGCCCCGGCCGCCCGCAACGCCTGGAGGGACCGCTCGAGGCGCTCGGCGGCGGTCACCCGCGCCTGCTCGGGCGTGGGTTCCTTGCCCACGAGGTCCTGCCCGGCCTCGCGCAGCTCGCCCACCCACAGGTGGTCGATGATCGCGGCGACCACGTTGCGGTCGGTGTCCGAGGGGACGAGCACGCGGTAGCGCTCGGCCTGCTCGTCGTGCAGGGACAGGATGTGCGCCACGTCGGCGTCGGTGAGGGCGTCCTCCGTGAGGACGACGGTCGTCGGCATGCCAGCACCGTAGCCACCCGGCGCCGTGGATGCGAGGCCAGGGCCGTGGTTCAGCGCAGGAGCCAGCGCGCCAGCAGCGTGCCCGTGCCCGGGGCGTGGAGCAGGTGCCCGAGCCGGGCGGGCGTGGCCGGCGAGGCCGGGATCCCGGCCGGCGGCGGCTCCTCTCCGGGAGCGCCGGCGGGCGAGGCGGCGACGATGCGGGAGGGGCCGGGACCCACGAGGCACGGGCTGGTCGTGACGCACAGCTCGTCGACCAGGCCGTCCGCGAGCATGGCGGCGAGCAGCGTCGGGCCGCCCTCGCACAGCACGCGTCGCAGCCCCCGGTCGGCGAGTGCGGCGAGACCGGCGCGCAGGTCCACCTCGTCGGGGTCGTGCGCCGACGACACCGTGAGCACCCGGTCGGCGGGGACCATCCGGCTCGCCGTCCGCGCGCCCGCCTCGCCGGTGAGGACCAGCGGCGGCCGGCCGCCGTCGGCGAGCTGCTGCGGCACCCGGCCGGAGCGCGTGACCAGCGCGAGCTCGAGGGGGCGGTCGTTGACGGCGGGGAGGTCGCGCGGACGGTCGAGGGCCGTGTAGCCCTCGTGCCGGGCCGTGCCCGCCCCGACCAGCACCACGTCGGCCGCGGCACGCAGGACGCGGAACACGCGCCAGTCGGCGTCGTCGTTGATCGAGCCGGACAGGTGGTCCGGGCCCCACGCGCCGCCGTCGACCGTGCTGACGAAGTTCGCCCGCAGCCACCCGCCGGTCCCGGTGCCCTCGTCGTACAGCGCGCCGAGCCGACGCTCGGTGGGGTCGGGGGGCAGGTGCTCCGGTCCCGGGACGAGCAGGTCGAGGGGCGTCGTGGCAGATCTCACAGCGGCCAGCGTACTGACGCGGCGTAGCCTTGACGGTCGTGACGCTCACGCAGGACGAGGACCGGGACCAGGACACGGGCGCGGGTGCGACGCCCCCCGCGCGGGACGGCGCTGTGCCGTCCCTGTCGGCGGTGCGTCCCACCGTCTCCCCGGACCGGCTGCTCGCCGACCTCGTGCCGCCGCGCCACTTCGCGCAGGCCCGCTTCTCCACCTACCGCGCCGACCCGGCCCACCCGAGCCAGACGACGGTGCCCGCCCGGCTGCAGGAGGTCGCGCGCGAGATCGTGGCGCCGCGGTCGTCCGGGCTGAAGGCGCTGTTCGGGCGGCGCCGGACGGTGCCCGCCGTGTACATGGACGGCGGCTTCGGCGTCGGCAAGACGCACCTGCTGACGTCGCTGGCCCACGAGGTCACCGCCGAGCTCGGCGCGGGGTCGGTCGCGTACGGCACCTTCGTCGAGTACACGAACCTCGTGGGCGCGCTCGGCTTCCTCCCGACCGTGGAGGCGCTCGCGACCCGCCGGCTGGTCTGCATCGACGAGTTCGAGCTCGACGACCCCGGCGACACCGTGCTGATGTCGCGCCTGCTGCGCGAGCTCGCGGACCGTGACGTCGCCCTCGCCGCGACGTCGAACACGCTGCCCGAGGCGCTGGGCGAGGGCCGGTTCGCGGCCGAGGACTTCCTGCGCGAGATCCAGGCGCTCTCCTCGCGCTTCGAGGTGCTGCGCGTGGACGGCGAGGACTACCGCCACCGCGCCGTCGTGACCGGGGCGGCCCCGCTCGCGGCCGACGTCGTCGCGCGCGCGGCCGCCGACCGTCCCGGCGCGGTCCTCGACGAGTTCGACGCGCTGCTCGCCCACCTCGCGACGGTCCACCCGAGCCGGTACGGCGCGCTGCTCGACGGCGTGGAGCTGGTGGCGCTCACCGGCGTGCACCCCGTGCAGCGCCAGGAGGTGGCCCTGCGGCTCGTGGTCCTCGTCGACCGCCTCTACGACCGCGACGTGCCGGTGCTCCTCGCCGGGGACGGTGCGCAGCACCTGTTCTCCGAGGAGATGTTGCGCGGGGGCTACCGCAAGAAGTACTTCCGGGCCCTGTCGCGCCTCGGCGCCCTGGCGGAGGAGGGCCGGCGCCTGACGGCGTGAGGCCTGCCCGCGGCGCGAGCCGCTACTCCACCGGGCCGGAGTGCAGCACGGCGGGGGCCCGCGGAGGGATCCGCAGGACGCCGTCCGTGAGGGTGGTCCCCTCGGGGTCCCACGCGGCCACGAGCTCCATGTCGGCCGGGAGCGACGAGACGTCGACGTCCGCCGGCTCCGTGCCCGTCACGAGCGCGACGGCGGTGCGACCGCGGCGTCCGACGAGCGCCGTCCCCGCCGTCCGCACCTCCACGGGCAGGTCGCGGTCCGCCGACGCGGCGGGGCGCAGCGACAGCAGCCTCCTGGTCCAGTCGACGAGCCGCCGTGCGCAGTCGTCCCGCGCGGGCACGGGCACGTGCTCGGTGTCGAGCACCGGCGGGGTCCCGGCGAGGATCGCGAACGTCAGCAGGCAGGCCCGGTCGTCGTCGGTCACGCCCGGGGCCTGGCGGTAGGCCTCGCCCGCGTCGGGCGTCCACGGGACGGAGCGGTTCGCGGCGGGCAGGCGCGTGAGGTCGCGCACGAGCACGGCGGACGCCCGCTGCGTGGCGCGGTGCGCGCGCCGCAGGCTCGGCGGGCGCCACGGGGCGGTCGTCGGGGGGAACACCTCGTGCGCGAGCCGGCGCAGGTCCTGGACGGGGTCGGCGTCGCCGGGCGCGGCGAGGATGTCGTGCACGACGGTGGTGAGCCGGTCGCTGCGCCCCGGCCCGTCGACGAGGAGGTGCAGCCGGCGGCCGAGCTGCTCGCCGAGGTGGTGCACGTCCTCCGCGAGCTCCCCGAGGAACGGGACGGCCGAGCGGTCCACGAGCGCCTCGACGTCGAGCAGCAGGCCGTCCACGTGGAAGTCGCGCAGCCAGCGCTCGGCGTCGGCCACGAGGAAGTCGCGAGGGCCGCGGCTCCCGCTGCCGTCGAGGTTGATCCGCGGGCTGTCGGAGCCCGGCGGGCCGGGCCGGGCGCCGGTGCGCGGCCCGATCCGCGAACCGGTGGCGTAGGGGCCGAACGCGTGCAGGCCGAGGTCGTCGGCGACGGCCCACCGGTGCGGCGCGTCCAGGACGACCGCGAGTCCGCACCGGTGCGCGCGGTCCACGAACCGGTGGAGCGCGGCGGGACCGCCGAGCGGCTCGTGCACGGCGAACAGGCGGACGCCGGCGGCCGGGCCGCGGTTCGGGTCGTACGCGGCGACGGGGGAGAGCTCCACCCCCACGACGCCGGTCGCGGCGACGTCCTCCAGCAGGTCGGCGGCCGCGTCGAGCGTGCCCGCGGCGGTGAACGAGGGCAGGTCGACGCGCAGCAGCGCGCCGGCGTCGAGGTCCGCGCCCCGCCAGGCGCCGTCCGTCCAGCCGAACTCCTGGTCGAGCACCCGCGACGCGCCGTGGATCCCGCACGGCAGCCAGGCGCTGCAGGGGTCGGGCACGGGCGGTCCGCTGTCGACGGAGAAGAGGTAGTCGGTGCCGGGCGTGAGCTCGGCGTCCGCGCGCCAGTAGCCGGGCTCGTGGGCGCCGACGAGCCGGAGGGGCAGCCGGGACCCGGACGCCGGCAGCACGACCTCCACGGTGTGCGCCCGCGGCGCCCACAGCAGCGGACGGGGCCCCGGCCAGCGGTCCCGCGCCCGGGGGAGCGGGGGAGGGGTCCCGGGTGCCGCCCTGTCGGCGAGGCCTGCATCGGCAGCGGTCACGGCGGCCACTCTAGCCACCGGGAGCAACCTTCGCGGCCCCGCGTCCGGGTGCCGGATGTCGCGGGCGACCGTGCCGCGCAGCGCCCGTCCGGCCGTCGTCCGGGGCGCGTGCAGGGTCCGGCGACGCCCGGAGGGGAACCCAAAAAATAGTGTGCCAAGCGCGGGCGTCGTACCCCGCCGGCTGCTAGACCTTGGCCATGAGCACGGATGGCACAGGCACCCGACCCACGGTGCCGGTGGACAGGTTGGACGAGTCGATCGCCTCGCAGGCCAGGCTGGCACCCCGGCGGCGCCCGCTGGACGATCGCGACCGGGACGCCAGGTCCGGGGGAGACGCGGCGAAGGCGCCGGCGTCGCTCTCCGCGGCGGAGCTCGGCCCCATCGAAGGCGCCTCGAGCGGAGTCTCCTGGGACGACCCGGACGAGCTCTGACGGAGCGCCCGCGTCGACGCCGACGGCGAGGGCCGCCGGTGGTCGCGTGGCGTCAGCGGGGAAGGCGGTCCGCGCCGACGGGGACCAGCCGCGGCATCCCCGCGGGCGCCACGCGGCTCAGCGCGACGTAGCGCGCCTCGGCGCGGTGCAGCCTGATGTGCTCGTCGAGCGTCCAGTCCGGCCCGTTGGTCAGGACCATCCCGCAGGAGCAGTCGATCTCCACGGCCCCGCCATGGCCGTGCCGGACCTGCCCCACCGTGACGTGCGACGCCCGGGCGTGCGCCTTGGCGCGGTGCATCGTCGCGGAGACCGGGTCGGGAGCGGTCGGCGGCTCGTCGACGGGGGCGGGGAGGGGCTGATCCACGCGGGCGAGCCTAGTGCGTGTGCGCGATCCCGAGCTCGTGCATCCGCTCGTGCTCCTCGCGCGCGGCCTGACGCGCGGCGATGCGCGCCTGCACCTCCTCGCGGCGCAACGGGGGCACGGTCTTCGGTGGCTGCCGGCGCTCGGGGAGCTCGCCGAGCAGGCGGGTGACGATCTCCGCGATCTCCGCCGTGGCCTGCTCGCACGGTTCGCGCGTGGCGGCGCTCGCCGAGCGCTGCACGCCCGTCACCTTGCGGACGAACTGCTCCGCGGCGGCCAGGATCTCCTCGTCGGTGGCGGGCGGCTCGAGCCCCCGCAGGGTCGTGATGTTGCGGCACATGCTCTCGACGCTACGCCGTGGGGGTGACGACGGCGACACCCGGGGCGCGAGCGGCCCGAGGGCAGAGGACGCGAAAGGCCGCCCCGGGCGAACCGGGACGGCCTCGATCTGGTGGGCGATACTGGGATCGAACCAGTGACCTCTTCCGTGTCAGGGAAGCGCGCTACCGCTGCGCCAATCGCCCGTGCGGCTGCTGCGCTCCCCGTGCGGGAAATGCAGAGCTCGGAGCGGATGACGGGACTCGAACCCGCGACCCTCACCTTGGCAAGGTGATGCTCTACCAACTGAGCCACATCCGCGCGACCGGGTCGTTCAGGACGGCTGTCCTGGCCTCCCGGCGCCTGAGGAACATTACTCGACCTTCGGCGCGCTGGTCCAATCGCGACCGTGTGACCTGCGACGCTGCCGTCCCTCCAGCCGTCGGACGGACCGAGCTGACCCTGGCCGGGGCTCCGGGAACGACGAAGCCCCGGCCGGGGATCCCGGTCGGGGCTTCGTGATGCTGGTGGGCGATACTGGGATCGAACCAGTGACCTCTTCCGTGTCAGGGAAGCGCGCTACCGCTGCGCCAATCGCCCGTGCTGCGAGGTGGGTACGGGATTCGAACCCGTGTATACGGCTTTGCAGGCCGCTGCCTCGCCTCTCGGCCAACCCACCTTGAGACGTGCTCTCCCGACGCTCATGGTGAGTCGATCAGAGAGTGGGCCTCCGAGCGGATGACGGGACTCGAACCCGCGACCCTCACCTTGGCAAGGTGATGCTCTACCAACTGAGCCACATCCGCGCGGCCAGGAACCAGGACACCCTGCGGTGCCCGCCGTTCTGGCGCGCCCCAAACATTAGTGGACCCCTGGCGGTCCGTCCAATCGCCCCCGCCGGGGTGTCCGCGCAGGACCCACTAGCGTGCTCGTGTGCACGAGCCGACCTCCTGGGCCACGTTCGCGGGCCGCCGTGCGACGCGCGCCGTCGAGTGCGTCGACCTCTCCGAGCAGCCCGAACGGCTCGACTCGGGGCTGTGGTTCGTCGTCGTCGACTTCGAGGCGGCCCTGGGGCGCGACGGCGTCACGCGGCCGGGCGGTCGGGCCCGTGCGTGGCGGTTCGCCGACGTGGCTCCGCACGGGGGCTCCGCGGAGGCCGGGAGCGACGCGGGGCGCTGGCACGGGCCCGCGCCGTCGGCGTGGACCAGCTCGCTCGACCGGGACTCCTACGTCCGAGCCGTGGCGACGGTCCGCGAGCAGGTGCGGAGCGGCGACGTCTACCAGGTCAACGTCTGCCGGGTGCTGTCCGCCCCGCTGGCCGCGACGGGCGCGGGGGACGTCGTCGAGCCCGACGCCGCCGCCCTCGCCGCCCGGCTGGCCGCGGGCAACCCCGCGCCGTACGGGGCCGCGGTGCACGTGCCCGCCGCCAGCGGGCTCGACCCCGTGTGGGTCGTGAGCGCGTCGCCCGAGCTCTACCTGTCGCTCGACGTCGCCGACGGCGGGACGCTGTCGCTCGCCTCGGGCCCCATCAAGGGCACGGCGCGCACGCCGTCCGGGCTCACGGCCAAGGACCGCGCCGAGAACGTGATGATCACCGACCTCGTGCGCAACGACCTGCAGCGCGTGTGCCGTCCCGGCACGGTCGAGGTGACCGACCTGCTCGCCGTGGAGAAGCACCCCGGCCTGGTCCACCTCGTGTCGCGGGTGCGCGGCGAGCTGCTCGACGGCGCCCCCGGGACCTGGGCGCGGGTGCTCGGGGCCACGTTCCCGCCGGGCTCCGTCTCGGGCGCGCCGAAGTCCTCCGCCCTGCGGCTGATCGCCGAGCTCGAGCCGACCGCCCGCGGCCCCTACTGCGGCGCCGTCGGCTGGGTCGACGGCGACGCCGGGCGGGCCGAGCTCGCCGTCGGGATCCGCACCTTCTGGTGGGAGGACGAGTCCGGCGGCGGCGTGCTGCGGTTCGGCACCGGCGCCGGGATCACCTGGGGGAGCGACCCCGAGCGCGAGTGGGACGAGACGGAGCTCAAGGCGAGCCGGCTGGTAGGGCTCGCGTCGTCGGGTGGATGAGTCGTCACACCACGAGGCTTCGCACCGATGAGTCCCCGTGCCCGGCGCCGTCTGCCCGTGCATGACTCAGGTGACGTGCGACATCGGGATCTCGCTGGACAACGTCTCGGCGGGGGTGAACCAGTCGCTCACGCAGCCCTTCGGTGACGGCGTCGGCGGCGGCGAGCGGCTGCACGCGTGGATGTTCGAGCACGCGGAGGACCATCGGGCGGAGCTCGACGCGATCACCGCGGCGGGCGCGTTCGTCATGGGGCGGAACATGTTCAGCCCCGGCCGCGGGCAGTGGGACCTCGGCTGGCGCGGCTGGTGGGGCGAGGACCCGCCGTACCACGCGCCCGTCTTCGTCCTCACGCACCACGAGCGCGACCCGATCGAGATGCAGGGCGGCACCACGTTCCACTTCGTGACCGGCGGGCCGCGGGAGGCGTTGGAGCGGGCACGCGAGGCGGCCGGCGACCGGGACGTCTCGGTGGCCGGCGGTGCGACGACGGTCAACCAGTTCCTCGCCGAGGACCTCATCGACGAGCTGCGGCTGCACGTGGCGCCCGTGGTGCTCGACGTCGAGGGGGTGCGCCTGTTCGAGGGCGTGGGGACGCGCGAGCTGCGCACGGTGGCCGCGCGGGTCACGCCCGAGGTCACGCACCTGGTGCTGCGGCGCTGAGCGCCGGCCGGCGCGGTCACGACACACGGTCACTCCGGGATGTTCCCCGTCTCGTGGCCGAGCAGGTACGGCGTCGTGACGCCCGCGTACATGAGGTGCGCCACGAGACCCTCGGTGGCGTGGGGCAGGTTGTGGCAGTGGTCCATCCAGATCCCCGGGTTGTCCGCGAGGAACGCGACGTCGTAGACCTCGCCGTCGGCCACCTCGAGCGAGTCCGTCCACCACGGGCTGCCGCTCGCGGGCACGCCGTCGCGGGACAGCACGACGACGTGGTGGCCGTGCAGGTGCATCGGGTGCGGGCCGCCGCTGCGGTTGTCGATCCGCATGCGCACGACGTCGCCCTGAGCGACCTCGAACATCGGGACGTCCGGGTACGTGTGGCCGTTCACCGTCCAGTGCATGCCCGGCTTCCCGTCGAGGAAGCCCGGCGCCCGGCCGATGACGTAGTCGAAGGTGCGGTCGGCCGCGTCCGGGTCCAGGCCGAGCGGCGCCGGAGTCCCGTACGCGAGGAGGTCGAGGGTCGCCGTCGGGCGACGTGTCGGGGAGGAGGTCGTCGCACCGTCGGGCCCGACGACGACGGCCGAGGCGCCGCCGAGCTCGACGCGCGCCGCAGAGCCGTCCGCCGGCGCCACGACGAGCAGGTCCGCCCGCCCGCCGGCCGGGACGACGACCGCCTGGTCGCGGACCTCGGGCGGGCCGTGCACGTCGGTGCCGTCGACGGCGAGGAGACGGAACGACGCTCCGCTCACCCAGACGGGGAGGACGCCGTTGTCGCTGTTGATCACCCGGACGCGCGCCGCCGTGCCCGGCGGGACGACGACCGGCAGGTCCCCGGCCGCCCCCTGCACCGTGCGCACGGCCCCGTACCGGTGCACCAGGGCGGGGACGTCGACGGCGCCCTCCAGGAGCCGCGCGACCTCGGAGCCGCCCGCCGGCGACGCGTCCCGTGCCGGGGACACGACCACCGCCCCGAGCAGCCCCTTGCGCACCTGCTCGTGCGAGACCTGGTGCGAGTGGTACCAGTAGGTCCCCGCGTCGGCGGCGACGAACCGGTACGTGTGCGAGCCGCCGACGGGCACGGCGTCCTGGGTGACTCCCGCGACGCCGTCCGCCGCGTTCGGCACGTCGATCCCGTGCCAGTGCAGCGTGGCGCCGCCCGGCACGCTCTCGTTGACGAACGTCACCTCCACCAGGTCGCCCTGCGCGGCGCGCAGCGTCGGGCCGGGGGTGGACCCGTTGACCGTGTACGCGTCGGTCGCGGTACCGGGCGCCAGCTGCACGCGCTCGGCGCGCGCCGTGAGGGTGATGGTGACGTCGGGCGGACCGGGCGGCGCCACCAGCGCGTCGACGCTCGTGGCCGCGGGGGCGCTCCCGCCGTCGTGGCCGGCGTGCCCCTCGAGCGACGTGACGCGCGGCCCGCTGCCGCGCTCGAACGCCCCCGCCTCGGTGACCGAGAACCGTCCGGGCGCCCGGCTGGTCTGCCAGAGCAGCAGGAGCGGCACCAGGACGGCCGCCGCCACCAGCCCGGCGACGACGCGCCGCAGGACCGGTGAGCGGTCGGCCGTCATGGTGTCCGGGTCAGGGTGCGACGCCGTCGGCCGCGAGACCCGGGGCCGCGGCGGCGGGCGCCTCGCGCACGGCGCGGCCGCGCGCCGCCACGCGCCAGCCCGTGTAGAGCGCGACGCCGAACAGGAGCAGCGCGTTCACGCCGTGCAGGCCCCCGAGGAACGGCATGCTGTGCCCGCCGATGCCGAGCACGACCTGCAGCGCCACCAGCAGGAGGATCGCCAGCCCCCAGCGCCAGGCGCCGCGCACGCCGGCGAAGAACGACGCGACGAACGTCAGGAGGGCGATGACGGGCAGCACCATCATCCCGGTCATGCCGTGCAGCAGCATGCCGGTCTGCTCGGGGAAGACCTCCTCGCCGGCGAACACCTGCTCCATCGCGGCCTGGTCCATGACACCGCCGTCGTCGATGTAGAGGCCCATACCGGCCACCGCGTAGACGATCACGGCCGCCTGGACGACGACGCCCGCCGCCACGACGTACGCGAGCACACGGAACACCTGTCTCATGCCGATCACCTCGATCGTGCGTGGGCCGCGTGTCGCGGCCCGTTCTCTGATGGTGAGACGGCCGCCGCGCCACCGCTACGAGCGCTCGGGGTGAACCGGGGGTGAACTCGACCGCCCGGGGCGACACCGTCCGCGCGTGAAGTCGGGCACACTGGCCCCATGAGTCTGGTGATCTGGGCGGAGGGCCGCCTCGTCGGACAGGGGGAGGCGGCGCTGAGCGCCGTCGACCACGGCATCACGGTCGGGGACGGCGTCTTCGAGACCTGCACCGTCTTCGACGGCCGGGCGTTCGCGCTGACGCGACACCTGCGACGGCTCGAGCGCTCCGCCACCGGGCTCGGCCTCGCCGCCCCGGACGAGCAGAAGGTCCGCGACGGCGTCACGGCCGCCCTCGCCGAGGCCGTGCGCCTCGACGGCGCGTTCGACGGCCGCCTGCGCATCACCGTCACCGCCGGCGTCGGCCCCCTCGGCTCCGGCCGTGTCGACGCCCCGCAGACCGTCGTCGTCGCGGCGCAGCAGTCGGCCATGGCGCCGACGTCGCGGTCCGCGCGCTCGCCCTGGCCCCGCAACGAGCGGTCCGCCGTCGCCGGGCTCAAGACGACGTCCTACGCCGAGAACGTGGTGGCGCTCGCGGACGCCGTGGCCAAGGGCGGCGACGAGTCGATCCTGCCCAACACCGTCGGCGACCTGTGCGAGGGAACGGGCTCGAACGTCTTCGTGGAGCGCGACGGCGAGCTGGTCACCCCCACCCTCGACGCGGGCTGCCTGGCCGGGATCACCCGCGCCCTCACGCTCGAGTGGGCGGCGGAGGAAGGCCTGCCCGTGCGCGAGGCGAAGGACGGCGAGCTGCCGTTCACCGTCCTCGACGAGGTGACGCAGGGGAGGGCGCAGCTCGCGCTCACGTCCTCGGGGCGCAACGTCCAGCCGGTCGTGTGGCTCGACGGCGCCGACGTCGAGGTGGGAGAGGTGTCGCGCGCGGCGCGCGAGCTGTTCGAGCGGAACTGCCGCGAGCGCCTCGACCCCTGAGTGCCCGTGGCGCCGGTTTGGTCCGCCGCCCGATCTGTGGCTAATATCGTCCACGCACCGGGCGATTGGCGCAGTGGTAGCGCGCTTCGTTCACACCGAAGAGGTCACTGGTTCGAACCCAGTATCGCCCACGCGTGACGAAAGGCCCCCTGACCAGCGGAAACGCTGGAAAGGGGGCCTTCATCGTGAGGGCTGTGGGCCAATCCGCACCGCTCTGACCTGCGGTGATGGCCGGCCCAGCGTACGGAGCACGAATTCCAGTATCGTCCAGCCGCTGACCTGCGAAGGCGTGGAGCCGATACGTCCGGCACCCGCCCGACGGGGCCCGGCTCCCTGGTCAGGACCCGAGCAGCTTGGCCTTCTGCGCGGAGAACTCCTCGTCGGTGAGGACGCCGCTGTCACGCAGCCGGCCCAGCTTCTCCAGCTGCGCGATGACGTCGGAGCCGTCGGCCGCAGGTGCGGGCGCGGGCGGCGGCGCGTACTGCGGCTCCGCGTACTGCTCCTGCGCCGCCCAGCGGCCGGCCTGACGTCGTGACACCCGGTTCGACACCGCGGTCGCCGTCCCCGCGACCACCGCGGTCCGGGCGACCCCACGTAGCAGTCCCATCTCGATCCTCCTCGCTCGTTCCGTGCGGTCGTCGGCGTGGACGGCCGGGCTCAGTCGGGCGGCTCCGACTCGAGCCCGTCGAGCGCCGCGACGATGTCGGCGACCGGGATGCGGCCGCTGTCGACGACCTCGGCGCCGGCCTCGCGCATGGCGGCGACGAACGGTCCCGCCCACGTGTTCTCGTACACGAGCATCCCGACGGCGCTGCCGGGTTCCACGAGGGAGGCGCCGCGCGCGAGGTCGTCGTCGTCGAGCAGCCCCGACGTCGCCCCCTCGAACACCGCGAGGTCCAGCTGCCCGTCGTTGTCGAGGTCCGTGAGCGCGACCCCGACGACACCAGTGTCGGTCACCTTCGCGACCCGCAGGTCGAGGATCCGGATGATCCCGCGCTCCACGAGGTCCAGGAGCGCGGGGAGCCCCTTGCCCTGCAGCCTGGCGCCGGGAAACTCCAGCACGAGGTAGTCGATCGGTCCCACCTGCTGCTCGGTCATCGGGGTCCTCCTGCGGCGAGGCCGGCCTGTCGTTCGCGGCCCGGGCGGCCGCGCCCGACAGGCTGACACCGTCCCGGGTGGTCGCACCCCACCCCGGGCGGGGTGGAGCGTCGCCACCCCGGTCGCCCGCAGCATCGGTCGAGGGGAGCCACCGCCCAGTCCCGCTACCCAGTCCCGCCGCCCAGTCCCGCCGCCCAGTCCCGCCGCCCAGTCCCGCCGCCCAGTCCGCCGCCCTCTCGGAGCCGAGCATGACCTTCACCGATCGCGGACCGACCTCGCTCGACCCCGTCTCCGCCGAGACGCGGGACGTGGCGGGCGCCTTCGGCGTCGACCCCGCCCGCGGCCTGTCGGCCGACGAGGCGCGGGCGCGGCTCGCCTCCCACGGGCGCAACGAGCTCGCGGCGCGGGCCCGCGAACCCGGGTGGCGGGCGTTCCTGCGCCAGTACCAGGACTTCATGCAGGTCGTGCTGCTCGTCGCCGCCGCGGTGAACCAGGTGGTCACGGGGGACACCGGCACGACCGTCGTGCTCACCGGCCTGACGGTGTTCAACGCCGTCATCGGCCTGCGGCAGGAGGCGAAGGCCGAGGAGAGCGTCCGGGCGCTGGCGCAGATGATGCGGACGGTCTGCCGGGTGCGGCGGGACGGCCGGGCGGCCGAGATCGACGCGGCGGAGCTGGTACCGGGGGACGTCGTCCTGGTCGAGGCCGGCGACCGTGTCCCCGCCGACGGGCGCCTGTGGGTGGCGGCCGCGCTCGAGGTCGAGGAGGCCGCGCTGACGGGAGAGAGCCTGCCCGTCGCGAAGTCGGTCGACCCGGTGCCCGGCGCCGCGGTGCCGCTCGGCGACCGCGTCTGCATGGTGTTCATGAACACGGCGGTGACCCGGGGGCGCGGTGAGCTGATCGTCACCGCCACCGGGATGGGTACCGAGATCGGGCACATCGCCGGCATGCTGGCCGGCACCGACCCGGCGCGGACGCCGCTGCAGCGTCAGCTCGACGCGCTGTCCAGGATCATCGCGACGATCGCGGCCGTCGCCCTGGTGCTGGTGGTGATGCTGGGCCTCGCCCAGGGGCAGTCGTTCGACACGCTGTTCGTCACCGGCGTCGCGCTCGCCGTGGCCGCCATCCCGACCGGCCTGCCCGCAGTGGTCACGGCGCTTCTGTCCATGGGCACCCGCGAGATCGCCCGCCGGCACGCGATCGTCAAGCGGCTGCCCGCGGTCGAGACCCTCGGCTCGACGTCGGCGATCTGCTCGGACAAGACCGGCACCC
This sequence comes from Isoptericola sp. NPDC057391, assembly GCF_042668085.1. Taxonomy (NCBI): domain Bacteria; kingdom Bacillati; phylum Actinomycetota; class Actinomycetes; order Micrococcales; family Promicromonosporaceae; genus Isoptericola; species Isoptericola sp. NPDC057391. The sequence goes on from NZ_JBHVBO010000032.1 coordinate 13,498, forward strand.
TGACGCTCAACAAGATGACCGCCCGCCAGGTCGTCGTCCCGGGCCACGGCCGCTTCACCGTCACGGGCGAGGGCTACTCCACCGAGGGGGAGATCCGGCACGTGGGGGGACAGCGGATCGACCTCGACCCCTACCTGCTGCCGATGGTGCTGTGCGCGGACGCCGTGCTGGACGGCGAGGACCTCGTGGGCGACCCCACGGAGGGTGCGCTGATCGTGCTCGGCGCGAAGGGCGGCCTCGACGTCGCGGGCACGCGCGCGGCGCTGCCCCGGGTCGCGGAGGTGCCGTTCGACTCCGCGTACAAGTTCATGGCGACGTTCCACGAGGTCGTCGCCGACGGGCGGGCGGTCGTGCGCTGCTACGTCAAGGGCGCGCCGGACGTGCTGATCGCCCGGTCCACGGCCGTCCTGCGGCCGGACGGGACGGTGACCGCCCTGACCGACGACGAGCGCCGGCGCGCGCTCGCCGCCAACGACGACATCGCCTCCGCGGGCGAGCGCGTGATGGTGGTCGGCCGGCGGGACCTGGAGCCGGGGGCGCTCGAGGGCGCCGGACCGGGCGACCTCGTCCGTCTCGTCGACGGGCTGACCCTGCTGGCCATGGTCGGCATCGTCGACCCGCCACGCCCCGAGGCGAGGGCGGCCATCGCCGAGTGCCGTGGGGCGGGCATCCGGGTCCGGATGATCACCGGCGACCACGCCACGACGGCCGCCGCGATCGCCGCGGAGCTCGGCATCGAGGGCCGAGCCGTCACGGGCCGCGAGTTCGCGGCGACGAGCGACGAGCGCCTGCTGGGCGAGCTGGACGAGATCGGCGTGGTCGCGCGCGTCGCGCCGGAGGACAAGGTCCGCCTGGTCCGTCTCCTCCAGCAGCAGGGCGAGGTGGTCGCGATGACCGGGGACGGGGTCAACGACGCCCCCGCGCTCAAGACGGCCGACATCGGCGTCGCCATGGGCATCACGGGCACGGAGGTCTCCAAGGAGGCCGCCGTCATGGTGCTCACCGACGACAATTTCGCCACCATCGTCGGCGCGGTGTCCTACGGCCGGGCGCTCTACGACAACCTGGTCAAGTACCTGCGGTTCCAGATGTCGACGCTCGTCGCGTACATCGCGATCTTCCTCGGCGCCGGCACCCTGGGGATCGCGGGCGGGGTGCCCCTGAACCCGCTGCAGATCCTGTGGCTCAACATGGTCGTCGACATCCCGCTCGCGATCGCGCTGGGGTTCGACCAGCCCGCGCGAGGGCTGATGTCGAGGGCGCCGCGGCCCGTGTCCGCCCCCGTGATCGCGCGCGCGGGGTGGGTCCGGCTCTGCGCGCAGGGCCTCGTCATGACGGTGGGCTCCCTGGTCGCCTACGAGGTCGGCGACGGGCAGGGCGGCGCGGTCGTCGCGACGACCATGCTGCTGACCACGCTGTCGCTGTTCCACCTCGCCGGGGCGCTGCTCTCCCGCGACCCGGAGGGCACGATCTTCGACCGCGACGCCCTGCCCGGGGCGGTCCAGCTGCGCCGGTACGGCCTGGCGCTGCTCGCGATCGTGGCGGTGACGGGCCTCGACCTGCTCGCCCGGATCTTCGGCGCCACCGAGCTGACGTTCGCGCAGTGGTGCATCAGCGTCGGGCTCGCCTTCTCGCTCGTCCTCGTCGAGGAGCTGTGGAAGCTCGTCGCGCGCCGCCGCACGGCCCGGAGGAGGTCGTGATGGCCGCCGTCCCGACGTACGACGCCGCGCAGCTCGCGGGCGTCCTGGCGATCCTGCCCGACGTGGACGCCGTCGAGCTCAAGCTCACCGTCCCGGACGACGACCAGCGCTCGGCCGTCCGGGCCCTGGGCATCGACCCGCTCGACGCCGTCGTGCGGCAGGTCGCGTTCGTCGAGACCCCGGACCTGCGGCTGTCGGCAGCGGGAGTGGTGGTCCGCGCCCGCCGGACGCAGCGCAAGCCCGGGGACCTCACCGTGAAGCTTCGCCCGATGCTCCCGGCGGACGTGCCCGCGGACCTGCGGGACCGCGACGGGTTCAAGGTCGAGGTGGACGCTTCGCCGGCCGGCTACACGTGCTCGTGCTCCCTGACGGTCGAGGTGCCGGACCGCAAGGTGCGGAGGCTGATGGAAGGCACGCGTGCCCAGTCCGACCTGCTCGCCGATTCCCAGCGCGCGCTGCTGCACGAACGGATGCCGGCCGGCGTCGGCCTCGCCGACCTGTCGGTCCTCGGCCCCGTCAACCTGCTCAAGTGCCGGTCCACGCCACCCGGGCACCGGCGGCGGATGGTCGCCGAGCTGTGGGTGCTCCCGGGCGGCGGCCGGATCCTCGAGCTGTCGACGAAGGCGCCGCCCGACGAGGCGTTCCAGGCCGCCGCGGAGACGAAGGTCCTCCTCGCCGGGCACGGCATCGACCTGACCGCCCCGCAGGAGACGAAGACCCGGTCGGCGCTCGCGGCGCTCGCCGCGGAGCGGGCAGGGAACGACGCCGGGGCGGGAGACTGACCGGTCCGGCTATGCCGCGGGACCCCGTACGCCGACCGGGCGGGTCGGCAGCAGCCTCGTCAGGAGGACCGCGACGGCGGCCAGCACCGACAGGACCGCCAGGCTGGTGCGCAGCCCGTCGATCCGCGCGGCAGCGTTCTCCTCGACCACGGCGTCGACCTGCTCGGGCGGCAGCCCGGCCTCGGTGAGGCCGTCGTCCAGCTGGGCGTCGGACACGAACGGGATGCCGCCGGCCAGCTGGACCGTGGCGGAGGCCACCAGCTCGTCCGGCACCGCGGGGTTGTCGTCGACGCCGGCCAGGAAGCTCGCCGTGAGCGCGCCGATCAGGACGGACCCGGCCAGCGCGGTGCCCAGCGACGCCCCGAGGTTCGTCGAGGTGTTCTGCAGCCCGCCGACCTCGCCGCTGAGCCGGTCCGGGACGGCGGACACGGTCACGGCGCCGAGCTGTGACGCCAGCGCGCCCACCCCGAGACCGGCGAGGAGCAGCGGCACGGAGACGATCTCGGGTCCTGTCCCGACGTCGAGCGCCAGCACCAGCGACACGATCCCGGCGAGCAGGGCGACCAGCCCGACCGTGACGACGCGGCGCGGCGAGGCACGCGGCCACAGCTTCGGGACGGCGACCGCGGCGAGCAGGAGCGCCACCGACAGGGGCAGCAGCCGGAGCCCGGTCTCGAACGCGCTGAGCCCGAGCGCCACCGACAGGTAGAGCGGGATGGTGAAAAACAGCCCGGCCTGGAGCAGGAACTGGAAGCCGAACATCACGAGGCCGCCGACCAGTCGGGAGTTGCGCAGCAGGGTGACGTCGACCAGCGGCTCGCGGCCCCGCGCGGCGCGCCGGCCCTGCCACCAGAAGAACACCCGCAGCACCAGCAGGCCGGCGACGATGAGCCACAGCGTGGGGGAGACGCCCCCGAGGCCGGGCGCGTCGGGCTTCGCGCGGATCCATCCCCACTCGCTGGAGCGCAGCACGCCGAACACCGCCGTCCCGAGGCCGACTGCCGACAGCACCACACCGACGAGGTCGATCCGCGACCGGGCGGCCGGCGTCGCGTCCGCGATCCGGCGGGTGAGCGCGAGGATCGCGAGGACCACCACCACCTCGCCCGCGAAGACCAGGCGCCAGGTCCAGTACGTCGTCACCGCGCCGCCGATCAGCGGGCCGGCCGCGACCGCGATCGCCCCGGCGGAGGCCACCAGGCCGTAGGCGCGGGGCCGCGCGTCGGGCGGAAAGTTGGAGGCGACCAGGGCGACGATGGCGGGCATGATCAGGGCGGCGCCGAGCCCTTCGAGCACCGACCAGCCCAGGATCAGCACCGCCAGGCTGGGCGCGAGGGCGGTGGTCAGCGATCCGGCGCCGTAGATCACGCAGCCGACGGCGAACGCCTTGCGGCGGCCGACCATCGTGCCGATCTTGCCGCCGGTGATCATCATGGTGGCCATCACCAGGGTGTAGAGGGTGATCGCCGTCTGCACCCCCGTCACGGTGGTCCCGACGTCGTCGGCGACCTGGGCGATCGAGACGTTCATGACCGAGCTGTCCAGGGTCATGAGGAACTGGCCCGACGCGAGGGTGAGGAGCACGACGCTCCGCTCGCGAGCTTGGCGGCCGGTCGCGGGTCCCGTGGTCATCGCCCCGTCCTCCCTGCCCCTCCTGCACCCCGGGCCGTGCGGGCGCCTGGCCGCAGCATCGGTCCCGACCGGGTGGGCGGGCACCATCCGCCGCGGGGTGGTGCCGGCCCACCCGCACGGACGTCAGCATGGTCCGGCACGGGACACGAACGCCGACCGAGGGGGTCCGATGACGCGGGTGCCGGCGGCGGAGGCTGCGCGGGGGCCCGACGCCGACCTCCTCGAGTACCTCCTGGTCGCGGTGCCGACGGCGGAACGTCTCGAGGGTGTCGCCGCGGCGGTGCACGGACTCCTGCGGGCACGGCCCATCCGGCTGGTCGACGCGGTGCTGCTGCGCCGGGCACGGGGCCAGGCGGCGGTGACGGTGCACGCGGCGGGCGACGTCGCGCAGCTGGCGCGCCTGGCGGAGCTCGAGGACCCGCGGGTGCGGCTCAGCGCCCACGACATCGCCCTGGCGGCGGTGGCCGTCGAGCCGTGCACGTGCGTGCTCCTGCTCCTCGTCGAGGATCTCTGGGCCGCGACGCTGGCGCGTGCCGCCCGTGACGCCGGCGGACGAGTCCTCGGCGGTGAACGTCTGGGGCCCGACCGTGTCCGGACGGCGGGCCGCCGGTCCGCCGTCGACGCGGACCGGCGGGACCGTGCCGACCTGCTGGTGCGCGGCCCCGCGACGAGCGTCCACCCCGAGCTCGCCGTCGACCCCGCCGCGCAGCTGCGGATGCTCGCCGAGCTGGTGGACCGAGGGGTCCTGACCCTCGACCAGTACGAGGTTCAGCGACGCCGCGTGCTCGACGGGTGACCGTGCGGATCGGGCCGACGGGGGCTGACCAGGGCCCGCGCCACGTCCGCCGCCTCGGCGCGCGACCCGCACCCGAGCTCGCGGTAGATGATCTTGAGGTGGAACTTGAGCGTGTTCACGGAGATGTACAGCTCGTCCGCGATCTCCCGGAGCGTGAGCCGGCTCGGGAGCATCCGCAGGATCCCGACCTGCCGGTCCGTCAGGCCCCGGGCGAGCTCGGCTGCGGGGACGGTCGTGGGTGCCCGCCCGTCGAGGGGCACGCGGCGCAGGCGGGCCAGCCACGGCTGCGGCACGCGCCAGGCCAGCCGCTCGACCGCCTCGACGATCTCGGGGCCCTCGGCGGCGACCGAGTGCACGAGCCCGTGCGCGGACGCGAGCTCGACGGCCCCCAGGAGCAGGGCGTGCGCCTCCGCCGGGTCGGTGCTGGCCCGGGAGCGCAGCAGGTCGCGGACCACGTGGTGGCGCACGCACCGGGGCTCGAGGTCCTCGAGGAGGCCGGCGACGCCGGCGGGGTCGCCCTCGGCGATCAGCACCCGTGCCGTCTTGATGCCCGACCAGAACGGGTCGTCGATCTGGGCGACCCACCGCCGTGCCTCGTCGGTCCGCCCCGCCGACAGGGCCATGAGCACTCCCGTCCGGGCGAGCAGGGTGCGGCCGCCCGGCCCGGTGACCTCGGCGTCCACGATCGCCCCGGCCCGGTCGAAGGCCTGCTGCGCGGCCTCGGTGTCGCCCTGGTCGAGCCATGATCGCGACAGCTCCAGACAGGCGAGCAGCCGGCAGTGCGGCAGCGGCTCGCAGTCCGACCCGGCGAGCTGCACCAGTGCCGGGAGGGCGGCCGCCCGGTCGCCGATCTCCCGGTTCGCGATCCCCTCGGCGGTCAGGAGCTCGGCGCGGAGCATCGTCATGCTCGACTGCTCGGACGCGTGGCGGGCGCCCGCGACGAGACGCAGCGCGTCCACGGGACGGCCGCCGAGCGCGGCTCCGAGCGCCCGGGTGCCCTCGAGCGCGAGCCTGCCTTCGGGCGCGGCGCTGATCGAGATCGCGAGCTTGCGCACCTCCGCGCTGGAGTCGTCCCACCGTTCCGACAGCGCGATCTCGCGCGCCACCAGGTTCCAGCCGTACCGGACGACGGGGTCCACGTGCCAGGCGTCGCCGATCGTGGCGAGTGCGGACCGGGCGAGCCGCGCGCCGTCCGCCCACTGCCCGCGCACGGACGCCACGACCGCCTGCAGCACGTCGAGCCGGGCCCGCTCGGTCGGGTCGGCCCCGGCCCCGACGTCGGGGCCCTCTCCGCTCGACCACGGCACGAGAGCGTCGACGTCCCGGACGAAGCGAGCCCGGTCGACGAACAGCCGGCACCAGGCCGCGTCGATCGTCGCGGTCAGGTCGGCGGCGCACACGTCGTCCGGGACCTCGGCGAGGGTGCGCAGGACGGTGGCCGCGCGCCCGCTCTCGTAGAGGTCGGACGCGCACGACGCGAGAAGGCGCAGCGCGTCCCGGTGGTCGCCGGCGGTCAGAAGGTGCTCGAGGGCGAGCACGGGTTGGCCGTCGTCGGAGAACCAGCGAGCGGCGGTCCGGTGCAGCTGTGCCAGGTGCTGCGGCGACCGCCTCCGCTCCACGGCGACGAGCGCCTCGCGGACCAGGGCGTGGATCTCGTACGAGCCGGACGGCTCGATGCGCGCGGTGAACAGGTCGTGCTCCTCGGCGCGCGCCAGCAGGGCCGGCGCGTCCTCGCGACCCGCGAGCACCTGGGCGAGCCGGGGCGCGACCCGGTCGACGACGGCCGCGGACGTCAGGACCTCCACGACGTCCGGTTCCTCGCCCCGGAGTACCTCGTGCCAGACGTAGTCCTCGACGTAGCGCCCACCGACGCCGTGCCGTGGTGCCTCCGGCGCAGGGCTGGCCTCCGCCGCGCGGGCCGCCAGCGCCGCGAGCTGGATGCTCGCCGCCCAGCCACCCGCCCGACGAGCGAGCTCGCCCACCTCGTCGGCCGGCATCCCGGGCGCCAGACGGCCGAGCATCTCGGCCGCCTCGTCGTCCGAGAACCGGAGCTGGGCGAAGTGGATCTCCCCGAGCAGCCCCCGCGCCCGGAGGCGGTCCACCGGGAGCCGGGGCGTGCGGCGGCTCACCAGGACGACGTGCAGCCAGCGGGGGAGCAGCCGGACGAACTCCGACAAGGAGGCGGCCACCGCTTCGTCGCCCACGAGCTCGAGGTCGTCGATCACGAGCACGCGCTCGTCGTAGGGGCGGCCCTCCAGGTCGTCGACCAGCGCGGCGACGGCGTCCGCCGGCGTTCGCTGCTGCCGCAACGCCCGGGCCGCGAACTCCGAGCAGTCGGGCGCGATCCCCTCGAGCGCGGCCAGGATCCCGCGCCAGAGCTGCACCGGGTCTCGGTCCGCCTCGTCCACGGACAGCCACGCGTGCGGCAGACCGGCCCGTCCCAGCCAGTCGCGGACGAGCGACGTCTTGCCGGACCCGGCGGGCGCGACGACGAGCGTGAGCGGCGCTCGCACGGCGGTGTCGAGCAGCCGCACCAGTCGGGGGCGGTGCACGAGGTACTGGGGGTTCGGGGCCGGACGCAGCTTCGACGGGGAGACCTTGGACCGCATGGTCGGACCCCCGGGCGCCATGACCTCGACGTCGGGCGGCGCTCCTGGCCCGTGCTCACGCTCCATCGGTGACTCCGCCCGGGTGCTTTCCTGACGGGGGACCCCGCCGTGGTCCGGCGACGGTTCCCGCCGACGCCGACGTGGAGGGGGCTCCTGGGAGCCGTGCCCTCGGGCCAGCGTCTCCCCTCCAAGCCACCGGGGGCGATCCCGCGCCGCGGAATTCACCCGGCGTCGAGACAGGGACCAGGCGCGCCTTCGGACGTTCACCTCTTCTGGGTGATGTGACACGGCGGCGCCCTCCCTAGCGTCGAGGTGCCCCGTCGCGGGGGCGGGAGAGGTGCAGAGGCGATGACACAGACCAACCGCGCCCCGGGGGCGGAGGCCGCCCACCCGCACGACGTCGCGGCCCGGCTCGAACGGCTCGAACGGGAGAACGCCGACCTGCGGGCGCGGCTCGCCGCGGTGTCGGACGGCACCGGCCACACCACCACCGCGGCCGGCCCGCCCGTGGCGCGGCACCGCTGGCGCGGCGCAGGCGCCGTCGTCCTGGTCCTGCTGGGCGCGCTGCTGGCGCCGGCCGGAGCCGTCGCGGCCTGGGCCCAGCGTCAGCTGACCGACACCGACGCCTACGTCGCGTCGGTGGCCCCGCTGGCCGACGACCCGGTGGTGCAGTCGGCGGTCGCGGGCCGGCTCACCGAGGCGGTGATGACGCGGATCGACGTCGGCGCGCTGCTCGACGACGTCGAGACCGGCCTGGACGACCTCGACGTCGACCCGCGCGCCGTCGCGGCCCTCTCGGCGCTCGAGGCGCCGCTGACGAACGGGGTCGAGTCGTTCGTGCGCAGCGCCGCCGACCGCGTGGTGAGCAGCGACGCGTTCTCGTCCGCGTGGGAGCGGGCGCACCGCGTCGCGCACGAGGAGCTCGTCGCCGTCATGCAGGGGAGGGGCGGCGAGCTGCTGCAGGTCGGGCAGGACGGGCAGCTCACCATCCAGCTCGCCGGGATGATCGACCTGCTCAAGGAGCGGCTCGTGGACCGCGGGCTCGGCGTGGCCGCGAGCATCCCCACGGTGGACGCGTCGTTCATGGTGATGCAGTCCGCCCAGCTGGTCGAGGCGCAGAACCGGTACGGACAGGTCGTCGCGCTGGCCACCTGGCTGCCGTGGGTCGCGCTCGGCCTGCTGGCGGCCGGCGTGCTCGTCTCGGCGCACCGCCTGCGCACCCTCGTGGTGGCGGGCCTCGCCCTCGCGGCGGCGATGGTGGTGCTCGGCGTCGCCCTCGCCGTCGCGCGTGGGCTGTACCTCGACGCGCTGAGCGGCGAGGTCGCCCGGCTGGACGCGGCGGAGGCCGTCTTCGACCACGTCGCGACGCCGCTGCGGGCGACGTTGCGCACGGCCGGCGTGCTCGGCCTCGTCGTCGCGCTGGCGGCCTTCCTCGCCGGCGACAGCGCGACGGCGCGCAGCCTGCGGGCCGTCGCGGCCCGGGGCTTCGCGAGCGCCCGCACCTGGGGCGAGCGCCGGGGCTGGACGACCGGGCCCGTGGGGCTCTGGCTCGGGCGGTACCGGACCTTCGCGCGAGGTGTCGTGATCGCGGTGGCCGCGCTCGTCCTGCTGCTCGCGGCGGACCCGACGGCGGGCCTCGTGGTCGGCACCACCGTCGTGGCCGCCGCGGCGGTCGCGCTGCTGGAGCTGCTCGCCCGGCCCGGAGCCGATGCCGGCCCCGTCGATGCCGGCCCTGTCGACGTCAGGCCAGCGCCTTCGCCTTGAGGGCAGCGAACTCCGCGTCATCGATCACTCCGGCGTCGTAGAGGGACTTCGCCTCGGTGATCTGCGAGGCGGCGGACGACCCGCCGGCGGTGGCGCGGATGTACGCGTCAGTCTCCGCGCGGGCGGCGGACACCCGCGCTGCCTGCCGTTCCGTCATGCCGCGGCCGCGCGCGATGAGGTAGACGAGGGCCGACAGGAACGGCACCACGATCAGCAGGACGACCCACAGGGCCTTCCACCAGCCGTTCAGCTCGTGGTCGCGGAACAGGTCACCGATGATGTGGAAAAGGATCATCAGGTACATGACGAACGCGAACCACCAGAGCATGAGCCAGAACCAGTCCATGAAGCTGTCCACGGGACTGCCCTCCTTGCAGCCGGGGGCCTTGACCGTCGCGGCCCTGACCGCAGCCTGCCGCGGGATCCGTCGTGCGTCGTCACGCAGAGTGCATGAAGTCCTGCGACCGTGCCTCCGGCCACCCCGCCGAGGGGTTCATGCGATCGGGGTGATGCGAAGGGCGCGCAGGAGGGCGTCAATGGCGGCAGGACGACCGACACCTGAGGGGCGGGCACCGTGGACCACATCGACCGTCTGCAGCGCTTCGCGGTGAACGACCCGCGCCTCGAGGTGGAGCAGGAGGTGACGCCGACGGCGCTCGATGCGCGCGCGGTCGCCGTCGCGCGTCTGGCCGCGCTCGTCGCGGTGGGCGGGGCGGAGCCCACGTACGGCAGTCTCGTGGACGACGCCGTGAGCGCGGGCGTGACCACGCCCGAGGTCGTCGACGTCCTGGCCGCTGTGGTGCCGATCGTCGGCCTGCCCAGCGTCGTTGCGGCGGCGCCCAAGCTCGCCCTGGCGCTCGGGTTCGACCTGTTCGATGCCGACGCCGCGCCATGACCGGCCGGGGCCTCAGTCACGAGCCGAGCAGGCCCATCTCCGTGGCGCGGGCGACTGCCCCGCCGCGGGAGGAGACGCCGAGCTTGCGGTAGATCGAACCCACCTGCGAGCTGACGGTGTTGCGGGTGACGAACAGCCGCTCCGCGATCTCCCGGATGGTCAGGTGGGTCTGCAGGTACGGCAGGAGGCGCAGCTCCGCGGGGGTAAGGGGCGCCCCTGTGCTGCCCGGCGTCCCGCGCTGCGGGTCCGCCGAGACGGCCGCGCGCAGCCGAACGGCCTCGTCGACGAGCGTACCCAGCGCGGGCCGGTGGGCCAGGACGTCGTCAACCTCGCGCAGCAGGTGCCTGGCCGACGCGACGTCACCCGTCGACCAGCACACGCGGGCCAGCTGCAGGCGGGCCCGCACCGCGAGCGTGGGAAAGACACGGCTGCAGGACACGCGGGCCGCCATCCCCCGGGTCAGAAGGTCACGCACCCCCGCCAGGTCACCGCGGCGCAGGGCGAGCCGTGCCCCGACGGCAAAGCCCAGAGCAGCGGTCGGGTAGTCGTCCATCCGGTGCGTCCGGACCGTGTCCAGCGCGACCTGCACGTGCCCCGCGGCGTCCTGCCACCGGCCGCTGTCCATCTCCAGCTGCCCGAGCACCCCGGCACTGATCACGAGAGTGTCCGCGCTGCCCACGGCGAGCGCCGTCTCGATGGCGTCCTCGAGGTGACTCGTGGCGCCCGCCACGTCCCCTTCGAGCAGCAGCGCGATGCCCGCCAGGGTGAGCGCGGTGTCGCGCCACAGGCTCCATGCCGGTTCCGCGGCGAGCGCACGGCGGGCGTCCTCGAGCATCGGTCCGGGCCCGTGCGGGCACCGCAGCGCACGGAACATCGCGCGCGCGGAGTCGAACGACGTGGTCCCGTCGACGGTCTCGCCGTCGTAGGACGCGGCGTCGGCCACGGCTCCCCACCGTTCGGCCTCGAGGGGGTGGCCCTCGTAGACGGCGACGTACCCGGCGAGGACGGCGAGAGGCGGGTGGCGGGAGATTGCTTCGTCGCCGAGCGCACGCAGCCACCGGTGGATCGTCGCGATGCGGCCACCCTGGAAGTTGGTCATGACGATCCTGGTGACGAGCCTGACGCAGCGGTCACGCTCGGTGGTCGGCAGCAGGTGCTCGACCGCCTGCTCGGGTGAGCCCTGCGACTCGAACCAGTCGGCGGCGCGCACCCGCAGGGTCTCGGCGAGGCCGGGCTCGGCGACCGCGAGCTCCCCGAGCAGGAAGTCCCGAAAGAGCGCGTGGTAGCGGAACAGCTCGCGGCGACGGTCGAGCGGCACGAGGAACAGGTTCGCGGCCTCGAGCTGCCGGAGCAGCCGCTGCGAGGTCCTCACTCCGAGGACCGCGTCGCACAGCGGCGCGGACAGGACCTCCAGCACGGACGTGCGGCGCAGGAAGCGCTGCACCGTCGCGGGCACCCGCTCGAACGCCTCCCGCTTGAGATAGTCGGCGACGTACGGGTCGCCGCCCGTGACCGTGACGTCCCGCGGGTCGCCGTGCCGCGCGACGAGCGAGGCGAGGTACACGCCCGCCGGCCAGCCCTCGGTGCGCTCGGTCACCGCTGCGGCGACATCGTGGGTGACCGGGACGCGCGCAGCTTCGAACAGCCGCTCGGTCCCGGCGACGTCGAGCGCGAGGTCGGCGGCACCGATCTCCACGGTGTCTCCGGCGGCGCGCAGCCGCGGCAGGTGCGGCTGGGCGGACCGGCTCGCCGCGACGAGCTGCGACCCCGCAGGGATGTCGGCGAAGACGACGCCGAGGGCGTCGTGGCACGCGGGGGACCGGAGCACGTGCAGGTCGTCCAGCAGCAGCACGAACGGCGTCGCCGCCGCGCGCAGCGCCGACGCCAGTCGAGGCGCCGCGCGGCCGAGCACCGACGTGCCCGGTCCGGTCATGCCCGCGACGAGGTCCGCCTGCCCGGGAAGCGCCCGCGCGACGGCGGAGGCGAGGACGACCAGCAGGTGCTGCGGGTCGTCGTCGAGCCGGTCCAGGGAGACCCAGGCGACCGCTCGCTCGTCCCGCGCCGCCCACTCGGCCAGGAGCGTCGACTTGCCGTACCCGGCGGGCGCCGTGATTCCCACGACCCGGCGGCCGCTCGTCCGCGCGGCGTCGATCATCGTGGCGCGGCTCACCGTCCCGGCACGCAGGCGCGGCGGGACGAGCCGGACCTCGAGCAGGCGCCGGTCCAGCTCTGCGTAGGCGGTTTCGGTGCCCGTCGCGGGCCTCATGTCCCGACTGTAGGAAGGTCTGTCGCCGAGCGGCAGGCTCCCAGCGGGCGAACCCGTCGCCGGAGTGTGGCAGACCGCCGATGCCGAGGCCGACGTCGCCACGCGTCGTGGGGTCGCTAAGATGCGAACGGATGCTGCTTGCGCGGGATCCGCACCAGCTGTGAGTCAGGCTCTCCGGAGCTGCGGATCGATGGCCCACTGGTGGCCTACGGCAGGTTCAGAAGCATCGTCGATGCTGGTCAGAGCGGCGGAAGTTGCTTGTTCGAACCCAGTATCGCCCACCCGTGAGCAAGGCCCCCTGATCGGCGGAGACGCTGGTCAGGGGGCCTTCGCCGTGAGTGCGGCGGGCCAGTGAACAACGAGCCGCGCGTCGACGTGCAGCCGTGGCTGTGAGCTCACGACGGCCGGTCGTCTGCGGGCAGGTGTTCGACGACGAGCTCGTACGAGCCGTGGACGAGGTCCTCGACGAGGTGCCGGGTGATGCCCCGCCCGGCGGCGACGGACACCCAGTGCCGCTTGTCGAGATACCGACCCTCGGTGATCGTCTCGTGATCACGACGCAGGGCCTCGCCGTGGTGGGGGTCGACCTTCAGCGTGATGATCTGGGCGTCGGGATCGTCGTCGGTGACGATGAGGAAGACCTTGTCCGCGACCTTCCACACGTCCAGGTGGGGGGTGAACGGGCGCCCGTGGGTGACGCCGGCGAGCGAGCGGGCGACGTCGCGAGCCGCCTGCTGCAGCTGCTCTCCGGACAGGCTCACCGGCCTATGCTCCCGAACGTGGCCGGGGCGACGGGACGCCGACCCCGGGGGAGGTTCTCCACGACGAGCAGGTAGGACTCGGTGACCAGGTCCTCCACGAGGTCTCGTTGGATCGAACCCCCGGGCCGCAGCGTGATCCAGTGCCGCTTGTTCATGTGGTAGCCGGGCGTGATGTCGTCGTGGGCCTCGCGGAGCGCCCTCGCATCCTCCGGATCGGCCTTGAGGATCACGATCGGTTCTCCGGTCACGTCGGTCATCAGCATGAAGACCTTGTCCCGGACCTTGAAGACGTCCCAGTCCGGCCCGAAGGGGTGTTCCAGCCCGGACCCCGGCAGCTCGTCGGCGCGCTCGCGTGCGTACTTCTGCAGCTCCTCGCCCTGCATCCGTCCTCCTCGGTGTCCACGGCCGTCCACGTGCGCACCACGGTACGCACGTGTCGAGGAGTGGTCGCACGAGCGGGCGTGCCGCTCGGCTCGATGACGTCGACCTACCGCTCCCTCCACGAGGCGCCCCTGGACGACGCCCGGCCGCAAC
>NZ_JBHVBO010000033.1:0-26913 GCF_042668085.1 Isoptericola sp. NPDC057391
GGTTTGAGGATCAAGTCAGCACGCTCGATTCCGCGGCGTCAGCCCGCGCGGTGCGCGCGGATCGCGGCGGCGGCCTGCGGCAGCACGTCCGCGAGGTCGCCGACGACCGCGAAGTCGCAGATCTCGAAGATCGGCGCCTCCGGGTCGGAGTTCACGGCCACGATCACCTGCGCCGCCTGCATCCCGCCGCGGTGGTGCGGGGCACCGGAGATCCCCGCCCCCACGTAGAGGCGCGGGGCGATGGTGACGCCGGTCTGGCCGATGTAGCGGTCGAACCAGCCCTCGAAGACGGCGTCGCGCGAGGCGCCGACCGCCGCGCCGACCGCGTCGGCGAACTCCTCGACCGGACCGAAGTCCCCGCCGGTCCCGCGGCCGCCGGCCACGACGACGGCCGCCTCCTCGAGCGTCGGGCGGCCGGGGGCGCGCTCCTTGACCTCGCGCGCCGTGACGACGACGCCCGCCGTGCCCGCCAGCGCGACGGGCAGCGCGTCGACCTCGGTCGCCACGGACGCCTCGGCGGGCTCCGGCACGACGGCGTTGGCCCGCACCGTGAGCACGGCGACCTCGGCGGTGACCACGCAGCGCGTGTCCCAGGCGCCGGCGAAGACGCGCTTGCCGGCCACGATCCTGCCGTCGGCGTCCTCCCCCACGGCGGCGGCGTCGATGACGAGGCCCGCGCCGAGCGCGTGCGCCGTCATGGCCGCGGCCTCCTTCGCGGCGAAGGTGGCGGGCGCCAGGACGACGTCGGCGTCGGTGCGCCGCACGGCGGACGCGAGCGTCGCGGCGACGACGGACGGCAGGTAACGGGCGGCGTCGCCCCCGGCGGCGGCGAGGGCGTCGGTGGGCACCTCGGCCTGGTGCACCGTCTCGACGCCGTACGCGCCGAGCTGGGCGAGCGCCTCGACGGTCGGCGCCTCCAGGGTCACGGCCTCGACGCGGCCGAGGCCGCGCGCGATGGTGAGCAGCTCGAGGGCACCCGAGCGGACCTCGGTGGCCGGGTCCAGCAGGACGAGGACGGTGCGGTTGCGGGTGGGCTCAGACATCTCGCGTCCTCTCAGACCAGCTCGTTGCGGATCAGGTACTCGGCCAGCGCGGTGCCGCCCTCGCCCTTGTCGACCACCAGCTCGACCTCGGGGCGGGCGGGGCGGGGCTCGGCGGAGACGGCCTCGGTGCGCGCCCCGGCGCTCCCGACGCCGGCCGGGTCGAGGCCGAGGTCGGCGGCCGACCACGCCTCGATCTGCTTGGTGCGGGCCGCCATGATCAGCTTGAAGTTCGGCATGCGCGGCGTGTTCGCGGTGTCCGCGACGGACAGGACGGCCGGCAGGGGCGCGGCGAGCGTCTCGGTGGCCTCGTCGGTCTCGCGCGTGACGGTCAGGGTGCCGTCCGCGACGTCCACCTTCTTCGCCAGCGTGAGCGCCGGGCGGCCGAGCTCGGCCGCGACGAGCGCCGGGACCACGGAACCCAGGCCGTCGAGCGCGGCCATGCCGGTGATCACGAGGTCGACGGGCGCGCCGTCCGCCTCGAGCCGGCGCACCCCGGCCGCGAGCGCCGCGGCGGTGCCGAAGTAGTCCGAGCTGGCCAGGGCGTCGTCCGTGACGCGGACGGCACGGTCCACGCCCATCTGGAACGACTTGCGCAGCGCCACGTCCCCGTCGGCGGGGGCCACGGTGAGTGCGACGACCTCGCTGGCCGCGCGCTCGTCGTCGGGCAGGGCGTCGAGGATCCGCAGCGCCGCCTCGAGCGCGTTCTCGTCCAGCTCGTTGAGGGTGCCGACGCCCGGATCGCGGTCGACGCGACAGTCCACGAAACGTCGGTCCGCGTTGATGTCCGGCACGTACTTCACGGCGACGACGATGCGCACGGGCGCGACCTCCAGCTCACGGTGGTGACGGCGGCCGCACGCGCTGCGGCCGACGGTGCCGAGCCTACCCGCGGCCCTCCCCGGACCCGCCCCGCGTCCAGCGCCGGCCGGTGTGACGCCGGACGCGGGGCCGGCCCGCGCGCCCGCGCGCCTGTCGGCGACCCCGGGCACCATGTCCCCCATGGAGTCGCGACCCAAGGTCACGCCGCTGACGCGCCCGACGGCGCGCCGCAGCCACGTCCCCCCGCTCGGGGTGCACCCGACGCCGGACGGCGGTGTCGACGTCGCCGTCGCGGCGGCGCACGCGGACGCGGTGGAGCTGTGCCTGATCGACGTCGTCGAGCCGCACCGCGACCCGCACGACCCGGCCCGCTACGCGGAGCGGAGGGTCCCGCTGGACGGCCCGGTGTACGGCGTCTGGCACGCCCACGTGCCGCACGTGCGGCCCGGCCAGCGGTACGGCTTCCGGACGCACGGCGCATGGGACCCGGAGGCGGGTCACCGGCACAACCCGGCCAAGCTGCTCGTCGACCCGTACGCCCGCGGGCTGGTGGGCGACCTCACCTACGGCCCGGAGACGCTCGGCGCGGTGGGCGCGCCGGTCGACCCGGACGACCCGGACTCCCCCGCGGGGCGCTCGTGGGTGGCGGAGCGGTACGGCGCCGCGGACGAGCGCGACTCGCTCGCCTTCGTCCCGCACTCCGTCGTCGTGCCGTCGCACCCGGGACCGCCGCCGCTGAGCCGCCCGCGCGTGCCGTGGGCGGACACGGTGGTGTACGAGGCGCACGTCAAGGGCCTCACCGCGACGCACCCGGACGTGCCGCCGGAGCTGCGCGGCACGTACGCGGGCGTGGCGCACCCGGCGACGATCGCGCACCTGACGAGCCTGGGGGTCACCACGCTCGAGCTGCTGCCGGTCCACGCGTTCGCGAGCGAGCCGCACCTCGTGGCCCGCGGCCTCACCAACTACTGGGGCTACCAGACGCTCGGGTTCTTCGCCCCGCACGCCGCGTACGCCACGCGGGCGGCGCGCGAGGCGGGCCCGGCCGCCGTGCTCGACGAGGTGCGCGGCATGGTGCACCTGCTGCACGACGCGGGCATCGAGGTCCTGCTCGACGTCGTCTACAACCACACGTGCGAGGGCGGCGACGACGCGCTGCACGTGAGCTGGCGCGGCCTGGACAACGCGGGGTACTACCTGCACGACGGCGCGTCGCCCGCCGCGCTGGCCGACGTCACCGGCACGGGCAACTCGCTCGACTTCCGCCGCCCGCGCGTGGTGCAGCTCGCCCTGGACTCGCTGCGCTACTGGGCCGAGGTGGTGGGCGTGGACGGGTTCCGCTTCGACCTGGCGGTCACCCTGGGCCGGGGCCAGCACGGCTTCTCCCCCGACCACCCGTTCCTCGTCGCGCTGCAGGCCGACCCGGTGCTGAACAACCTCAAGCTGGTCGCGGAGCCGTGGGACGTCGGGCCGGGGGGCTGGCAGACCGGCAACTTCCCGCCGCCGATGGCGGAGTGGAACGACCGCTTCCGCGACGCGGTGCGCGGGTTCTGGCTCGACGCCGCCCGCGAGGGATCGCACGGCCGGCCCATGCACGGGCTGCGGGAGCTCACCACCCGCCTCGCGGGCTCGGCCGACCTGTTCGGGCACTCGGACCCCCCGCTGGCGCGCGGGCCGGTGGCGTCGGTGAACTACGTCACCGCCCACGACGGGTTCACGCTCGCGGACCTGGTCGCCTTCGACCACAAGCACAACGAGGCCAACGGCGAGGACAACCGCGACGGCTCGGACCACAACCTGTCGTGGAACCACGGCGTCGAGGGCCACGCACCCGGGGCCGACGACGGGGAGGGCGCGGGCGACACCGGCACCGAGCCCTGGTCCGCCGTCGTGCCGCTGCGGCGACGCTCCCAGCGCAACCTGCTCGCGATGCTCCTGCTGTCCGCGGGCACGCCCATGCTCACCGCCGGCGACGAGCTGGGCCGCACCCAGCGCGGCAACAACAACGCGTACGCCCAGGACAACGAGCTCTCCTGGATCGACTGGGAGCTCGAGGACGCCGCCCGCGACCTCCTGGACACCACGCGCTTCCTGGCGGGGCTGCGGCACGAGCACGCAGCCCTGCGCGCGGACTCGTTCTTCCTCGGCTCGCCCCGCCCCGGCGAGGACGAGACCGACCTGCTGTGGTTCGCCGCCGACGGCGCCCCCATGGACCGCGACGCCTGGGCCGTCGCGGGGCGTCGCGTCGTCCAGATGCTGCGGCCCGGGCCCGACGACGGCGACGCGGCGGTGCTGCTCGTGCTCAACGGCGGGCTCGACGACGCGGAGGTCACCCTCCCGCCCGCGCCCGGCGGCGGGTCGTGGGAACGGGTGTGGAGCTCGGCGTGGGACCGGCCCGAGGCGCCCGACGACGAGGCGGAGGACGCCGTGCTCGAGTCGCTGAGCGTGCAGGTGTTCGTCGGCCGGTGACGTCACCCGTCGTCGCCCGTTCTCCCCGGGGCGCTCCTCTGCCAGACTGCGCGCATGGATGCTGACGTCGTCGTCATCGGTGGGGGCCTGTCGGGGCTCGTCACGGCCACCGAGCTCACCGCTGCGGGCCGCCGGGTGGTGCTGCTCGACCAGGAGCCGGAGGCGTCGTTCGGCGGCCAGGCCTGGTGGTCGTTCGGCGGGCTGTTCCTCGTCGGCTCCCCGGAGCAGCGCGCGATGGGCGTGCACGACTCCGCCGACCTGGCGTGGTCGGACTGGCTGGGCTCGGCACAGTTCGCCCCCGGCGCCGACCGCGGCGAGGGCCCCGACCGGCACGGCTACGCGTGGGCCCGCCGCTTCGTGGAGTTCGCCGCCGGCGACCTGCGGTCCTGGCTGCACGACAAGGGGGTGCGGTGGTTCCCGCTGGTGCAGTGGGCCGAGCGCGGCGGGTACACCGTGGGTCACGACGACGGGCGGACCGAGCACGGCAACTCCGTGCCCCGCTTCCACGTCACCTGGGGCACCGGCCCCGCGATCATCCGCCCGTTCGTGGAGGCCGCGCTGGCCGCCCGCGACGCCGGCCTGCTGGACCTGCGGTTCCGCCGCCGCGTGACGGAGCTGGTCACCACGGACGGCCGCGTCACCGGGGTGCGCGCCGACGTGCTGGCCGACCAGCCGGTCTCCGGGCTGCCGTTCGGCGGCCGCGGGGCGCCGTCGAACCGCGACGTCGTGGGCAGCGAGGAGATCGCGGCGGGCGCCGTCGTGGTCGCGACCGGCGGCATCGGCGCCAACCACGACCTGGCGCGCGCGCACTGGGACCCCGAGGCGGGCGCCCTGCCCGAGCGCATGCTGTCCGGCGTCCCGGACTCGACCGACGGGCTCATGCTCGGCGTCGCGGCCGACGCCGGCGCGGCGCTCGTCCACGAGGACCGCATGTGGCACTACCCGGAGGGCATCGCCAACCACTCGCCGGTGTGGACGAACCACGGCATCCGCATCCTGCCCGGCCCGTCGTCGCTGTGGCTCGACGCCGACGGCGGCCGCCTGCCCGCCCCGTTGTTCCCCGGCTTCGACGCGCTCGGCGCGCTGCAGCACGTGACCCGGCGCGGCGACGACCACTCCTGGTTCGTGCTCAACAAGGCCATCATGGAGTCGGAGTTCGCCCTGTCCGGTTCGGAGCAGAACCCCGACCTCACCGGCAAGGACGTCAAGCTCCTCGCGCAGCGGGTGCTGCCGAAGGCCGTCGGGCCGGTCGCGAAGTTCGCCGCCGAGTCGCCCGAGTTCCTCTGGGCCGACACCACCGACGAGCTCGCCGCGAAGATGAACGCGCTGGTGGAGGCCACGCCCGGCTCGAAGGGCCACGTGGACCCGGCCGCGCTCGCCGCCGTCGTCGCGGCCCGCGACGCCCAGGTCGCCTCCGGGCTGGGCAAGGACCCCCAGGTCGTGGCCACCCGCGCCGCCCGCGACTACCGGGTGGACAAGCTCATCCGCGTCGCCAAGCCGCGCCCCCTCACGACGCCGAAGGACGGCCCGCTGCTCGCCGTCCGGCTGTCGGTGCTGACCCGCAAGACCCTCGGCGGCCTGTGGTGCGACCCGTCCGGCCGCGTGCTGCGCGAGGACGGCTCCGCGCTGGACGGGCTGTGGGCCGTGGGCGAGGCCGCCGGGTTCGGCGGCGGCGGCGTGCACGGCCACCGCGCCCTGGAGGGCACGTTCCTCGGCGGCTGCCTGCACACCGGCCGCACCACCGGACGCGCGCTCGCCGCGGACGCCTGACGCCGAGGTAGTCACGGTCTCCGCGAGGTAGTCCTGGACGCGGCGAGGTAGTTCGGAACCGCGCGAGATCGTTCAGATCCTGCCGAGGTAGTGGACTGGACCACTACCTCGCCGCGTCCGGGACTACCTCGCGGGGTTCCGGACTACTTCGGCGCGAGCGAGTCCCCGCGCGCCGGGCTGGCCCGCTGGCTAGCGTGGAGGCCGTGACGTCTCCGCAGCCCACGCCGCACGTGCCCATCGGACGGATCCCCGTCCTGCAGCTCTCCCCCGTCGTCGAGGGAGGGCGCTGGCCGGCGAAGGCCGCGGTCGGCGAGGTGGTGCCCGTCGAGGCGACGGTGTTCCGGGAGGGGCACGACGCCGTCGGGGCCACCGCCGTCCTGCTCGCCCCGGACGGCACGGTGCACTCCACCGCGCCGATGACCGACGTCGCGCCGGGGCTGGACCGGTTCCGCGGCTTCCTGCAGCCGGACGCGGAGGGCGAGTGGTCGTTCCGGGTCGAGGCGTGGTCGGACCCGTACGGCACGTGGTCGCACGACGCGGTGATCAAGTTCGACGCCGGGCAGGACGTCGACCTGGTGCTCGCGGAGGGGCGGCTGCTGTTCGAGCGGATCGTCGCGCCGGACCTGCAGGCGGCCCGCTCCGCCGCCGACGCCGCCGTGCTGGAGGCCGCGGCCCGCGAGCTCGCCGACGCCACGCGCCCGCCCGAGGCCCGCCTCGCGATGGCGATGACCGCTGCCGTCAAGGACGCCCTGCGCCGGAATCCGCTGCGCGACCTCGTGACGGCGAGCGCCGCCTACCCGCTGCGCGTGAGCCGCCCGCTGGCCCTGGCGGCGAGCTGGTACGAGCTGTTCCCCCGCTCCGAGGGCGCGACGCGGCGCAAGGACGGCAGCTGGCGGTCGGGCACGTTCGCGACGGCGGCGAAGCGGCTGCCGGCGATCGCGGAGATGGGGTTCGACGTCGTCTACCTCACGCCCGTGCACCCCATCGGCACGACGTTCCGCAAGGGCCGCAACAACACCCTCGACCCGCAGCCGGGCGACCCGGGCAGCCCGTACGCGATCGGCTCGCCCGACGGCGGGCACGACGCGATCCACCCCGACCTCGGCACGGAGCAGGACTTCCGGGACTTCGTCGCGGCGGCCCGTGCCGCGGGCCTGGAGGTGGCGCTGGACCTCGCGCTGCAGTGCTCCCCCGACCACCCGTGGGTCACCGAGCACCCGGAGTGGTTCTCCGTGCGCGCGGACGGCACCATCGCGTACGCCGAGAACCCGCCCAAGAAGTACCAGGACATCTACCCCCTGAACTTCGACCGCGACCCCCAGGGCCTCGCGGCGGAGATCCTGCGGATCGTCGAGCTGTGGATCGACCGCGGGGTGACGGCGTTCCGCGTCGACAACCCGCACACCAAGCCGCTGGACTTCTGGGAGTGGCTGCTCGCGAGGGTGCACGCCGCGCACCCCGAGGTGATCTTCCTGTCGGAGGCGTTCACGCGGCCGGCGATGATGCAGACGCTGGCGCGGATCGGCTTCCACCAGTCGTACACGTACTTCACCTGGCGCAACACCAAGGAGGAGATCGAGGAGTACCTCCAGGAGGTCTCGGGGCCGCAGGGCTCGGTGCTGCGCCCGTCGTTCTGGCCCACGACGCACGACATCCTGCCCCCGTACCTGCAGCACGGCGGGGTGGCGGGCTTCGCCGTCCGGGCGGTGCTGGCGGCGCTCGGCAGCCCGACCTGGGGGATCTACTCCGGGTACGAGCTGGTGGAGAACGTGCCCCGCCCGGGCGTCGAGGAGCAGATCGACAACGAGAAGTACGAGTACAAGCCCCGCGACTGGTCGCAGGCCGACGTCATCGGCGTCTCGACGCTGCTGCGCCGGCTCAACGAGCTCCGGCGCGCCCACCCGGCGCTGCAGCAGCTGCGGGACCTCACGGTGCACCCGACGACGAACGACCAGGTCGTCGCGTTCTCGCGCCGCGTGCGGGCCGAGCACCTGCCCGCCGCGGGCCGGCCGGGCGCCACGCAGGACGACGTCGTGCTGGTCGTGGTCAACCTCGACCCGTGGGCCACGCAGGAGGCCACGCTGTTCCTCGACCTGGAGGCGCTCGGCCTCACGCGGCCGGACGGCGTGGAGGACCAGGCGTTCTTCGTCGCCCACGACGACCTGTCCGGCGCCACCTACCCGTGGGGAGCCCACCCGTACGTCCGCCTCGACCCGCGTGAGCAGGTCGCGCACGTCCTGACGATCGGGCTGGCATGAGGGGGCCGACATGAGCGGGCCCGCATGAGAGGGCCCCGATGACGCCCCAGGTGCCGCGCCCCGTCACGCGCCAGGTGCCGGTGCAGGCGCTGCCGACCAGGCCGCAGCCCGCGCCGCCGCCCCTGGGCAAGCCCGGCCTGTCCGAGGACCCGGAGTGGTACCGCACGGCCGTGTTCTACGAGGTCATCGTCCGGGCCTTCTCGGACACGGACGGCTCGGGCACGGGCGACCTGCGCGGCGTCACGGAGCGGCTGGACTACCTGCAGTGGCTGGGCGTGGACTGCCTGTGGCTGCCGCCGTTCTACCCCTCGCCGCTGCGCGACGGCGGGTACGACGTCGCGGACTACACGTCGATCGCGAGCCAGTTCGGCAGCGTCGAGGACTTCACCGACCTCATCGAGGCCGCGCACGCGCGCGGCATCCGCGTGGTGGTGGACCTCGTGATGAACCACACCAGCGACCAGCACCCGTGGTTCCAGGCGTCGCGGTCCGACCCGGAGGGCCCGTACGGCGACTTCTACGTGTGGTCGGACGACGACACGCGCTACGAGGACGCGCGCATCATCTTCGTCGACACGGAGACGTCGAACTGGACGTTCGACCCGGTGCGGCGGCAGTACTTCTGGCACCGGTTCTTCCACCACCAGCCGGACCTCAACTTCGAGAACCCCCGCGTGGTCGACGCGATGCTCGACGTGGCGCGGTTCTGGCTCGGGGTCGGCGTGGACGGCTTCCGCCTCGACGCGGTGCCGTACCTCTTCGAGGCCGAGGGCACCAACTGCGAGAACCTGCCGGAGACGCACGCGTTCCTGCGCCGGGTGCGCCGCATGATCGACGACGAGTTCCCCGGCCGCATCATGCTGGCCGAGGCGAACCAGTGGCCGCAGGACGTGGTGGACTACTTCGGCACGGCGGACGAGCCCGAGTGCCACATGTGCTTCCACTTCCCCGTGATGCCGCGGGTGTACTACGCGATGCGCGACCAGCGCGCACGGCCGCTGCTGGACATCCTCGCGGACACCCCGGACATCCCCGCACCGGGCGGCCAGTGGTCCACGTTCCTGCGCAACCACGACGAGCTCACCCTCGAGATGGTGTCCACCGAGGAGCGCGCGGCGATGTACGGGTGGTTCGCGCCCGACCCGCGCATGCGCGCCAACATCGGCATCCGCCGCCGCCTTGCGCCGCTGCTCGACAACTCCCGCAAGGAGGTGGAGCTGGCCCACGCCCTGCTGCTCAGCCTGCCCGGCAGCCCGTGCCTGTACTACGGCGACGAGATCGGCATGGGCGACAACATCTGGCTGCCCGACCGGGACGCGGTGCGCACGCCCATGCAGTGGACGCCCGACCGCAACTCCGGCTTCTCCACCGCGGACCCCGGCAAGCTCTACCTGCCGCTCGTGCAGTCGCTGGTGCACCACTACCAGCACGTCAACGTCGAGGCGCAGCTCGCGCAGCCGTCCTCGCTGCTGCACTGGGTGCACGGCATGCTCGCCGTCCGGCGGCTGCACCCCGCGTTCGGCACCGGGGCGTTCGCGCCCCTCGAGGCCGACGACGAGGCCGTGATCGCGTTCACCCGCACCTCTGCGGACGAGACGCTGCTCGTGGCGGCGAACCTCTCCGCGACGGCGCGGTCGTCGGTCGTGCGGGTGCCCGGGCGCGCCGGCTGGTCGCTCACCGACCTGTTCGGCGGCGCCCGCTTCCCCGACGTCGGCCCGGACGGCACCGTGACGATGACGTGGGGGTCGCGCGACTTCTACTGGCTGCTGCTGACCCCGCCGACGCCCGGGGACGGCGACACCTCCGCGCCTTCGACCGGGGGCGAGCCGGCATGACCGCCGTGCGGCCGGCCGCGGGCGTCCCCGACCCGAGCGTCGGGGAGCTGCTCGCGGCCTGGCTGCCGGGCCGGCGGTGGTTCCCCGCGGGCGGCGCGAGTGCCGCCGGGGTGCGGGTCGAGCCGTGGCTCGCGGTGACGTTCGACGACGACGCGCCGGGCGCCGCGCCCGGTCGGCAGCGACGGCCCGACGACCCCGACGGCGGCGACGTCGTCGTCCTCCTCGTGCGCCTGCGCGGCCCGGGCGTGCCGGGCGGCGAGGTGGTCGCGCAGGTGCCGCTCGTGCTCACCGACCCGGCCGCGCGCGGTCCGGGGTTCGTCGCCGAGATCCGGACCGCCGCGGGCGACGTCGCCGTGCACGACGGCGGCGCGCACCCGGCCTGCTGGCTCGCCCTGCTGCGGGCGGCCGGCGTCGGCGCCGACGTGCCGGGCGGAAAGCTGGTCGCCGGCGGCCAGGTGGTGGCGGGCGAGCAGTCGAACACGAGCGTGGTGCTGCCGGGCGTGCCGTCTCCCGACGGCGCGGGCGGGATGCTCAAGATCCTGCGCACCGTGACCCCCGGGCCGCACCCCGACGTCGTCGTGCCCCGCGCCCTGACCCGCGCCGGCTGGGACGGCGTGCCGCGCTTCCTCGGCGCCCTGCAGGTGCCGACCGCGCCCGGCACCATCACCGCCCTCGCCGTCCTCAGCGAGCTGGTCCCGCGGGCCCGCGACGGGTTCGAGCTGGCCTGCGAGCACGCCGGGCGGGGCGAGTCGTTCGCGCACCTCGCGGCCGACCTGGGCCGCGTCGTGGCGGAGCTGCACTCCGTGCTGCGCCAGGCGATGCCGCCCGGCCCGCTGCTCGACCCGGCGACGTTCGTCGGGGGCCTGCGCGAGCGGGCGGCGCTCGCCGTCGCCGAGGCGCCCGGCCTGGCGGTCCGGGCCCCCGCGATCGAGGCGCTGCTCGACGACCTGCAGGTCCGGCTGCCGCGGCTGCGCCTGCAGACCGTGCACGGCGACCTGCACCTCGGGCAGGCCCTGCACGGCGAGACCGGGTGGAAGCTCCTGGACTTCGAGGGCGAGCCGCAGCGACCGGCCGCCGAGCGCACCGCCCCCGACCTCCCGTTGCGCGACGTCGCGGGCATGGTCCGCTCGTTCGCGTACGCCGCGGCCGTCGGCGGCGGTCCCGACCCCTGGGAGGCGGAGTCCGTGCACGCCTTCCTCGCCCGCTACCGCCAGTCGACCGACACGTCCGCCGCCGTGAGCGGCCTGGTCAGCCGGCGGCCGCCGGAGCTCGACCCGCCCACCGCCGACGCCGTCCTCGCCGCCCTCGTGCTGGACAAGGCCCTCTACGAGGTGGTCTACGAGACCCGCCAGCGCCCCACCTGGGTGCACATCCCGCTGTCGGCGGTGGACCGGGTGCTCAGCGCGCCCCGGTGACCCCGGCCCCGCCGAGCAGGTCGTTCGCCGTGCGCACGGCGGCGGCGAACGACGCCGGGTCGCCGCCGGCGGGCGAGGTGATCCGCAGCGTGGCGCTCTGACCGGCGCGAAGGGTCAGCAACCCGGAGTCGGCACGGGCGCCCGGGTCCACGACGTCGGCGTGGCAGAAGACGTCGCGCGCGAGCGAGGCGGCGGTCAGCCGCAGCTCGCAGCCCCCGTCGACGGCCGCCGCCTCGATCCGCAGCGGCTGCGGCTCGAGGCGCTGGTCCACGACCTCGGCGCCGTACCTCAGGGCGGTGGCGACGCCGGCGTCCGGGTCGTCGGCGGTGGCGACGAGCACCTCGGTCGCCGCGTCGGCGAAGGTCGCGACCTCGGCGGGCACCGTCACGGTCGCCGCGCCGCGGGCGGGCGCGTCGACCTCGACGGTCGCCTTGGCCCGGACCGACCCGTCGAACGCCTCGCGCGTGACCGTCCAGGTCCCGGCCAGACGCTCGCGGCTGTCGTTGACCACGACGAGCGCGACGGTGTCGGGCTCCGGCTCCAGCCCCTCCCACGCGGCGGCCCGCGCGGCCTCGGACGCGCGCGGCTGGAACGTGGCCAGCCGCGGCGCGTACGCGGCGCGCAGCGCGTGCCACAACGGTTTGCGGTGCTCGTCGTGGTCGACCGCCGCCCACGACACCACGGGCCAGTTGTCGTTGAGCTGCCACATGATCGCGCCGGTGTTGTGGGGCGTCAGTGACCGCACGTGCTCGATCCCGAAGCGCACGGCGTGCGCCTGGTTGAGCTGCGTCGTCCAGTGCCAGTCCTCGATCGTCGCCGGGTCGGGCAGGTGTCCCTGCCAGCCGCGCTCGAGCTTGGCGTTGCCCAGATGCGCCTTCTGGTGCACGAGCATCTGGTGGCCGAACGGGTCGAGCGGCTCGTCGTGGACGACGCGCGTGAGCGTCGACCAGGCGGGCGGGCCCTGGAAGCCGAACTCCGACAGGAACCGCGGCTTGTAGCGGGCGTAGACGGAGTAGTCCTCCCGGTTCCACACGTCCCAGATGTGCATGGTCCCGTAGCGCTCGTCGTTCGGGTGGCGGTAGTCGCCGAACGAGTACGGGCTCGCCGGCGAGTACGGGCGCGTGGGGTCCAGCTCCGCCAGGACGCCGGGCAGCAGCTCGCGGTAGTACAGGTCGCCCCACGGGCGGCCGTCGAGCCGGCCGGCCCACCCCCAGTCGACCGACCCCCACGTGTTCTCGTTGTTGCCGTTCCAGATCACGAGCGACGGGTGCGGGCTCAGCCGTGTGACGTTCTCCCGGGCCTCCGCCTCCACCTCCGCGCGCATCGGCTCGTCCTCGCTGTAGGCGGCGCAGGCGAACGGGAAGTCCTGCCACATCAGCAGGCCGCGCTCGTCGGCGAGGTCGTACAGGTCGTCCGACTCGTAGATGCCGCCGCCCCAGACCCGCAGCAGGTTGACGTTCGCCTCGAGGGCGTCGTCGACCCGGCGGGCGTAACGGTCGCGGTCGACCTCCGTGAGGAACGCGTGGTCGGGGATCCAGTTCGCCCCGCGGACGAGCACCGTCTCGCCGTTGACCTTGAGCAGGAACGGCGCACCGGAGGCGTCGGGCGTGGTGTCCAGCTCGACGGTCCGGAACCCGACCCGCCCCTCCCAGCGCGCGCTGCCGCCACCGCCCGTGGCGATCACCTCGACGTCGTACAGCGGCTGGTCCCCGTGGCCGACCGGCCACCACCGGCGCACGCCGGGCACCTCGACGGTCACGACACCCTCGGTCCGGCCGGCGGCCACGGTGCCCGTGGCCTCGTACCGCGCGCCGTCCGGCCCGGTGAGGGCCACGCGCAGCGGGACCTCCCGGTCGGGCGCGGCGCCGTCGCGCTCGATCTCCACGTGCGCGACGAGTACGCCGTGGTGCGCGCCCTCCTCGCCCGCGACGACGTCCACCAGCGGCCGCACGGACGCGATGCGCACACCGGACCAGGAGTCGAGGCCGATCGGCTTCCAGATCCCCGCGCCGGCGACGTCGATCCCCCAGTCCCAGCCGAAGGAGCATGCCATCTTGCGCAGCTGGTTGTACTCGTGGTGGTTGGTCGAGGGCAGCACCCCGTCGCGCTCAGCGCGAGCCAGCGCCTCCGGCACCGGCGCGGCGAACGTGACGACCAGGGTGTTGTCGCCCTCGCGCAGCGCGCCGCGGGCGTCCCAGCGGAAGGACCGGAACATGTTCTCGGCCCGCCCGAGCTCGGTCCCGTTGAGCTCCACGGCCGCCACGGTGTCGAGGCCCAGCGCGACGAGATCGTGCCGCGCCGCGTCGTCCGGCTGCCACGCGAACGTCGTCGCGTACCGCCACGAGGTGTCGCCGATCCACTGCTGCGCCGCCTCGTTGTCGCCGTCGAACGGGTCGTCGATCAGCCCGGCACGGTGCAGGTCGAGGTGCGCCTCGCCGGGCACGACGGCGGGCACGCCGGCCGCGAGCGCCGGGGCCGCGCCGTCCGGCGCGTCGGCCGCCGGCTCGGCCGCGGTGAGGCTCCACCCCTGGTGCAGGGCGCGGAAGGTCGAGGGGAGGTAGGTCATCGGTGAGAGTCCTTCGTCGTCGTCGTCGGCAGGATGGCCTGGTCGGGGCCTGGGAGGTGGCGCCGCGTGCACGATCGCACGGCCGGCCGGTCGAGTCGGCCTACGTCGGCCTACGTCGGCCACCGTACGGGCGCCCCTGGCGTCACGCCGCGCCCCGCGCGGCCGCGCCGCCCGCAGCCCGGGCGGCCGGGACGCCGGCCTCCCGCCACTCGCCCGCGAAGTGGTCGAAGCACACGCTGTTGTCGATCGCGCCGCGGTCCGTCCCCTTCTGGGTGAGGGTCACGCGGTCGACCCGCTCGGGGTCGGGTGCCGCCATCGCGAGGAGCTTGGTGTAGTCGTGGTGCGGGTCGAGGATGACCGCGTCCGCCGGTCCACGTTCCACGACCCGGCCGCGGTACAGCACGACGATCTCGTCGGAGAAGTGCCGGGCCGTGGCCAGGTCGTGCGTGATGTAGAGGACGGCCAGGCGGTCCTCGCGCTGCAGGCGGCCGAGCAGGTTGAGCACGCCGAGCCGGATCGACACGTCGAGCATCGACACGGGCTCGTCGGCGATGAGCACCTGGGCGCCCGGGGCGAGGGCCCGGGCGATGGCGACGCGCTGCCGCTGGCCTCCGGACAGCTCGTGGGGCCGGCGCGGGGCGATGTCCTCGGCGGGCGTGAGGTTGACCCGCTCGAGCATCTCGACCACCCGCTCGTGCGTCTCCTGCGCCGTGCGGGTGCGCTGGTGGATCCGCAGCGGGCGGGCGACGTGGTGCTCGATCGAGTGGAACGGGTTGAGCGACGCGAACGGGTCCTGGAAGACCATCTGCACCTGGCGCCGGTACAGCGAGCCCTGGACCGGGGTGTCATCGTCGAGGCGCACGTCGACCGTGCCCGAGGTCGGCTTCTCCATGCGCGTGAGGATCTTCGCGATCGTCGACTTGCCGGAGCCCGACTCCCCCACCAGGGCGACGGTGCGCCCGGGGACCAGGTCGAGGCTCACGTGGTCGACGGCGCGCAGCCGCGACCGGCGCAGGCCCGAGCGGATCGAGTAGTCCTTGACCAGGTCGGACACGTGGACGCGGGTCATGCTCGGTCCTCCTGACCGTAGGGCACGGGGGTGCCGGCGACGTGGTCGACTCCGCTGCGGATGAAGCCGCCCCGCTCCCCCGACAGGCTGGGGAACGAGCCGAGGAGCTTGCGGGTGTACGGGTGGCGCGCCTCGCGGTACAGCCGCTGGGCGGTGTCGAGCTCGACGATCTCGCCCGCCAGCATGACCGCGATCCGGTCGCTGATCTCGAGCAGCAGCGGCAGGTCGTGCGTGATGAACACGACCGCGAAGTCGAGCTCGTCGCGCAGCCGCACGATCTCGCGCAGGATGTCGCGCTGCACGACGACGTCGAGCGCCGTCGTCGGCTCGTCCATGATCATGATCTGGGGCTCCAGCAGCATCGCCATGGCGATCATGACGCGCTGGCGCATGCCGCCGGACAGCTCGTGCGCGTACGACCCGAGGCGCCGCGGGTCCACCCCGACCCGGGTGAGCACCTCCTCCGACCGCCGACGCACCTCGGCCCGCGACGTGCCCGGCCGGTGGGCCAGCAGCGTGTCCCGCAGCTGCGCCCGCACGGTCGTCACGGGATTGAGGGCGTTCATCGCGCCCTGGAACACCATCGACAGCTTGTCCCAGCGGAACGCGCGCAGCGCCGCGTCCTCCAGGGCGAGCACGTCGACGTCCGAGCCGTCGCGGTCGTGGAACGTGATGCTCCCGGACGCGATGCGCGCCGGTGGCCGGTGCAGCCGGTTGACCGCGTAGGCGAGCGTCGTCTTGCCGCAGCCGGACTCGCCGGCGAGGCCGAGGATCTCCCCGCGGTGCAGCGTGAGGCTCGCGTCCCTCACCGCCGTGACCGGCTGCTCCACCTCGTAGACCACCGTGAGGTCCGAGACCGTGAGGACGGGTACTGTCCGGCCGCCGCGGGCGGCGGTCCCTTCGTCCTGCACCAGGGTCGTCGTCATCGCGCGGACACCTCCTTCGCGCCGTCCGACTCGCGGACCGCGTCCGGCTCCTGCGGGCGCGACCGGCGGTGCGCGCGGGCCAGCTCGCGCTCGAGGCGGGCAGCCTTGCGGGCCCGCCTGCGGTGCTGGCGCAGGTTCTTGAGCTTGGGGTTGATGATCTCGTCGATCGAGAAGTTGATGAGCGACAGGCCCATGCCGAACAGCGCGATCACCAGGCCCGGCGGCACGAACCACCACCAGGCGCCGAGGGAGAGGGCGAAGCCGTTCTGCGCGTAGAAGAGCATCGTGCCGAGGGTCGCGGAGTTCGACGCCCCGAGGCCGATGAACGACAGGCCGGCCTCGCCGAGGATCGCCGCGATGACCGCGAAGACGAACTGCGACGCGATCACGGGCAGGAGGTTCGGCAGGATCTCGACGACGATGACGCGCCACGGCTTCTCGCCCGAGACCTTCGACGCCGCCACGTAGTCACGGTTGCGCACGGACAGGGTCTGGGCTCTCAGCACCCGCGCCGACGCGGCCCAGCTCGTCACCGCCAGCACGACCGCGATGGTCCACAGGCCACGGCTCTCGCGCGGCACGAAGCCGGAGATGACGATCACGAGCGGCAGGCCGGGGATCACCAGGAAGACATTCGAGAGCAGCGAGAACGCCTCGTCGGCGAAGCCGCCGCGGTAGGCGCCGTAGATGCCGAAGAACGCGGACAGGGCGGTGGCCAGCACGCCGACCAGCAGGCCGATCTGCAGCGAGCCGCGGGTCGCGTACGCCAGCTGGGCGAGCACGTCCTGGCCGGTCTGCGTGGTGCCGAGCAGGAAGTCGGCCGACGGCGGAGTCAGCCCGATGTCGCGGATCTCCCGGGGGTCGCCGACCAGGTACGGCCCGAAGACGCCGAAGAGCGTGATGACGCCGACCAGCACCAGGCCGACGGCCAGCCAGGGCGTCATCGTGGGCAGGAGCATGCGCCAGCCGGAGCGCGGCGCGCCGCCGGCGCGGTCCCGCGCCACCTCCTCGGCCTCGGCCTCGTCCACGAGGGACGGTTCGTTCGCAGGACTCAGGTTCGTCATGACGGTGCCTCCTCTCAGGACCGGGCGCGGGTGCGCGGGTCGATCAGGCCGTACAGCAGGTCGACCACGAGGTTCGCGCCGAGCACGGCGAGCGTGATGACGAGGAACAGCCCCTGCATGAGCGCGTAGTCGTTGTTGGTCACGGCCCCGAGCAGGCGTCCGCCGATGCCGGGGTACGAGAACACCTGCTCGGTGATGACCGACCCCGAGACGACGAACCCGAGCGAGATCGCGAAACCGGCGACCGACGGCAGGACGGCGTTGCGCGAGGCGTAGGAGCGCAGCACCGTGCGCGGGGACAGCCCCTTGGCCTCGGCGGTGATCACGTAGTCCTCGGACAGCGTGGAGACCATCATGTTGCGCATCCCGAGCAGCCAGCCGCCGACGGAGGCGAGCACGATCGTCAGCGCCGGCAGGGCGCCGTAGTGGATCGCGGAACCGATGAACTCGGCGTTCCATCCGGGGTCCAGGACGACGTCGTAGCCGCCCTGCAGCGGGAACCAGCCGAGCACGCGGGCCAGGACGTACGCCAGGATCAGCGCCAGCCAGAAGTACGGCACCGCGGCCAGGAGGGTGGTCGCCGGGATCAGCGAGTCCAGCCAGGTGCCGGGCTTCCACCCGACGAACGCCCCGAGCGTCACGCCCAGGACGGCGGCCATCACGGTGGCGATGCCCACCAGGACCACCGTCCACGGGAGCGACTGCGCGATGACGTCCGTGACCTGCGCCGGGTAGTAGCTGACCGACACGCCCAGGTCGCCGTGGACGAGGTTGTTCAGGTAGTCGACGTACTGGTTCCACAACGGTTGGGAGTCGTCGCCCCCGAGGAGGAGGGCGTACGCCTCCCGGGTCTCGGGCGTCACCGTCCCGCCGCGCTGCTGCAGCTTGGCGAGCAGGATGTCGACCGGGTTGCCCGGGAGGAGCCGGGGGATCGCGAAGTTCAACGTCAGCGCGGCCCACAGCGCCACGACGTAGAAGCCCATCTTGCGCAGGAAATAGTTCACGGCAGGGTGCTTTCCTCGGGGACGACGTCGCGGGTCATGTCAGCCGGCCGGCTGGATCTTCTTGAAGATCTCGGCGGCGTCCATCGCGGACCACACCGCCGGGAAGGCGTAGAGGTCGTCGTCGGACGGCCAGCCGCTGAACTTCGCCGTGTTCCACACGCTCGTCGTGCCGCCCGTGAGGATCGGCACGTACGGCATGTCCTCAAGGATCTGCTCCTGGATGGTGTCGAAGTACGGCTGGCGCGCCGCCGCGTCGTCGAGCGGGAGCTTCGCCAGCTCGTCGAGCGCCTTGTCGACCTCGGGGTCGGAGTACCGCGAGTAGTTGTTCCCCGCGGTCTCGCCGACCTTCGCGCCGGAGCCCGAGTCGAAGAAGTAGTTGTAGAGGTAGAACGGGTCGGGAGCGGGTCCCTGCCACAGGGAGTCGATCGCGAGCTCGAACTTGCCCGACCCCTTCTTCTCCGTCCACTCGTTCCACGAGGACTGCGCGGTCTGGAGATCGATGCCGGCCGCCTTCGCCTGGGAGGCCATCGTGTCCAGGGCGGTGATGTAGTCCGTCCACCCGGTGACGACCTCGACCGTGAGCGTGAGCTTCTCGCCGTCCTTGGCGTAGATGCCGTCCGAGCCCTTCGCCCAGCCGGCGTCCTCGAGCAGCTGCGCCGCCTTGTCGGGGTCGGCCGTCATCGGGGCGGTCTTCTCGGTCACCGCTTCCGAGACGAACTCGTCCTGGCTGGGGGTCAGCGTGAAGACCGGGGACATGTCGTTCGCCGTCTCCATGAACGCCAGCTTGTTGAGCTGGGTGCGGTCCATCGCGTAGTAGAGCGCCTTGCGGACGGCGGGGTCCGTCTGCGGACCCGTGCAGCCCATCTCCGCGCTCGAGCAGGTGGACAGCACCATCTGGTTCTGCCACTGCGTGTACGCGTCGTAGCTCGGGAAGTTCTGGTGGGTGTTCTGGATGTCCGGGATGGGGCCGGTCTGCCAGTCGACCGTGCCGGCCGCGATCGCGTCGGCGCCGGCCTGGTTGCCCGAAAGAGACAGGAAGCGGATGTTCTTGACGGCGGGCTCACCGCCCCAGTAGTCGGGGTTCGCCTTGTACGTGAACGCCTGCGGCTTGAAGCTGTCGAGCAGGTAGGCGCCCGTGCCCACGGGGTTCTCGATGACGTCCTCGACGGGGTTGATGTCCTTCCACAGGTGCTCGGGCACGATCGGCGTGTTCATCACGTCCGGACCCTTGACGAACGCGGGCTGCTCGAACGTGAACGTCACGTGGGTGTCGTCGACGGCCTTCGCCGTCCCGTCGAATCCGCCGCTGTTGATCGAGGGGTTGTCCTTGAGGAGGGTGAAGGTGAACTCCACGTCCTTCGCGGTGAACGGCTCCCCGTCGCTCCAGCTGACGCCCTCGCGCAGCGTGACGGACAGCTCCGTGCCGTCGTCGTTCCACGTCTGCTCGGTGCCCAGCAGCGGCACCGGGTCCCGCACCTCGGCCTTGTTGTAGAAGAACAGAGGCTCGTAGATGGTCCCGAGGCCGCCGATCTTCGAGGGCGAGAACGGGTTGAAGTTGATCTGGTAGTCGCCGGCCTGGCCGGTGTACGCGACGAGCGTGCTGTCCGCGCCCCCGCCCGAGCCGCCCGAGCTGCCGGCCGAGCCGCCCCCGGAGCACGCCGCGAGGGCGAGACCGAGGGCCGCGACACCGGCGAGCACCGCGCCGCGCCGACGGATTCCTGTCCTGAGGAACATCTGCGGTCCTTTCTCGTGCCGGCACCAGAGCCGGCTCCAGCGGCGCCGTCGTCGGCGCTCGTGGGTATTCTTGCCATGGTTAACTTAAGCGGTCAAGTGCTGTAGGTCACTCGCGCAAGGAGGCGGTAGATGCTGCTGGACGGCGTCGCACAGGTCGTCTCGTCGCGCCGTCTGCTCGATCTCGTGCGGACCCGCGGGTCGATCAGCCGGGTGGAGCTCGCCCGGCTCTCCGGGCTCACCTCCCCCACCGTCACCCACGTGGTCCGAGGCCTCCTGGACCTCGGGCTGGTGCACGAGAGCGGGGTCCAGCAGCGCGGGCGGGGGCAACCCCGCCGCCTGCTGAGCGTCACGGCGGACGCCGGTTACGCCGTCGGGATCCAGGTCGACCTCACCACCACGACCGCAGTGGTCGTCGACTTCGCCGGTGCGACAGTCGCGAGCACAGGCCTGCGGGGCTCCGGACGGCGCTCGCCCGACCGGACCGTCGGGGCGCTCGTCGAGCACGTGGGCGACCTGCTCGCGAGCGTCGGCGTCCCACGCCACCGGGTGCTCGGCGTCGGCCTCGTGACCCACGGCCCGCAGGACCGGGAGCGGGGCATGCTCCTCACCGCGCAGCCCACGCCCGCCTGGGAGCGGTTCCCGCTCACGGCGCGGCTGGCCGCCGGGCTGGGCCTGCCCGTGCTGCTCGAGAACGACGCGACCGCGGCCGCCGTGGGCGAGCTGTGGACGCGGAACCTCGACACCGAGACCTTCGGGCTCGTCTACATGGCCTCGGGCATCGGCGGCGCCGTCGTCGTGGACGGCACCGCCTACCGCGGGCGCGCCTCGAACGCGGTCGAGATCGGGCACGTCCCGCTCCCCGGCGCGCGGTCCGCCTGCGTCTGCGGCAACCGCGGGTGCACCCAGGCGGAGGCAGGCCCGGCGGCCGTCGTCGCCCAGGCCCATGACGTCGCCGCCGAGCGCTGGGGCGTTCGGGGCGCCGCCGAGGACACGCTGGCCGACTTCGAGCGCGTCGCCCGCGCCGCCCGCGACGGCGACCCGGACGCCACCGCCCTGCTCACCCGGTCCGCCCGGCGGGTCGGCCAGGCGGCCACCGTCCTCGTCAACCTCTTCGACGTGGACACCGTGCTGCTCGCCGGCCCCGCGTTCGCGACGGCCGGCCCGCTGTACCGCCGCGTCGTCGGCGCCGCGCTGTCCGAGCACGCCCTCAGCCGGACCCTCAGCCCGCCACGGGTCGCGCTGTCGGGGCAGGTCGCCACGGTCGCCGCCGTCGGCGGCGCCCTGACCGTGCTGCGCGGCGCGCCCGACACCGGCCTGCCGCTGGGACGTCCCCGACCTCGGCCGACGACCGACCCCGACCCCGACCCCGACCCCGACCCCGACAAGACCGCCACGATCGGAGCCCTGTGACCACCGAGAACCTCGTCCTGCACCGCGACGGGACCGCCCTCGTCCTCCACCTGCCTGCGGCCGGCCTGCCGGCCGTCGTGCACTGGGGCGCGGACCTGGGCCCGCTCGACGACGACACCGCCGGCGCCATCCTCGCGGCGACGAGCCGCCAGACGCCCCCCGGCACCCTCGACGCCGCCTGGCGCCTCCCGCTCCTGCCGCAGGAGTCCGACGGCTGGTCCGGCCGCCCCGGGCTCCTCGTCGCGCGGGCCGGTCGTCCCGTCTACCCCCGGTGGCGGTCGTCCGTGGACCGCCCGGACGAGGCGACGGCGGTCGTGACCGCCGCCGACGCGTCCGCGGGCCTGACCCTGCGCACACGGCTCGAGATCGGCCCGGGCGGGCTGGTCGTGCTCGACCACGAGCTCGTCAACGACGGCGCCGACCCCCTGGAGGTCGCCTGGCTCGAGGCCGCGCTGCCGGTGCCGAAGACGGCCGACCACCTCACGACGTTCGGCGGGCGGTGGACGCGCGAGAAGTCGCCGCTCACGACCCCGATGCCGCGGGGCACCACGGTGCGCGAGTCGCGCCGGGGCCGCGGGGGCCACGACGCCCCGTGGGTGACGCTCGCCTCCGAGGGCGTCCCCCGTGCCGGGCAGGGCCGGGTGTGGGCCACCCACCTCGGCTGGAGCGCCGACGTGCGTCACCGCGTCGACCGGGTCACCGAGCACGTCTCGCTCCTCGGCGCGGGCGAGCTGCTCCGGCCCGGTGAGCTCGTGCTGGCGCCCGGCGAGTCGTACCGCGCGCCGTCGGCGTACTTCGCCTGGTCGGACGGCGGCCTCGACGGCGTCGCGGCGCGGTTCCACGCCTGGCTCCGGGCGCGCCCCCAGCACCCTCGCTCGCCGCGGCCGCTGGTGCTCAACACCTGGGAGGCGGTCTACTTCGGCCACGACCCGGAGCGCCTGTTCGCGCTCGCCCGGCGGGCGGCGGAGGTCGGGGTCGAGCGCTTCGTCCTCGACGACGGCTGGTTCCCCGCGCGCCGGGACGACACCAGGGGTCTCGGCGACTGGGTGGTCGACCGCGACGTCTGGCCCGACGGCCTCGAGCCCCTCGCCGAGCTGGTGCACGGCCTGGGGATGCAGCTCGGCCTGTGGTTCGAGCCGGAGATGGTCAACCTCGACTCGGACCTCGCGCGCGCCCACCCGGAGTGGATCCTGGCCAACCCCGCGTCCGTGCCGTCACCCGACGGCCTGTCGTTCCGCACCCAGTACCTGCTCGACCTGGCGAACCCCGACGCGTGGGAGCACGTCCGGGGTCGGATCTCCGACCTCGTCGCGGACCTCGGGATCGACTTCGTCAAGTGGGACCACAACCGTGACCTGGTCGAGCCGGTCCACGACGGTGCGCCCGGCACGCACGCCCAGACGCTGGCCACGTACCGCCTCCTGGACCGGCTCCGGGAGGACCACCCCGCGCTGGAGATCGAGTCGTGCTCCTCCGGAGGGGCGCGCACCGACCTCGGCATCCTCGCCCGCACGGACAGGGTCTGGGCCTCCGACTCCAACGACCCGGTGGAGCGTCAGGACATCCAGCGCTGGACCGAGCTGGTGCTGCCCCCGGAGCTGGTCGGCGCGCACGTCGGGCCGTCGCCCGCGCACTCGTCCGGGCGGGCCACCGACCTGTCGTACCGGATCGCCACGTCGCTGCAGGGCTCGGCCGGGTTCGAGTGGGACATCCTCGGCTGCACCCCGGAGGAGACCGCCCGGATCACCGCGTTCGCGGCGCTCTACAAGGAGCTTCGCGGCCTCCTCCACTCGGGCACCGTGCGGCACCCCGACACCGCCGACCCGGCCCTGCGGGTGCGCACCGTGGTCGCGCAGGACAGGTCGGAGGCCGTCGTCACCGTCGCGACCGTCGCGTCGCCCGAGGAGGCGCTCGCGGAGCGGCTGCGGATCGACGGTCTCGACCCGGAGCGGCGGTACACGGTGCGGCTGCGAGACGAGGTCGGGGAGTCACGCTGGGGCTGGGTCACGCCGGGCTGGCTCGGCGACGGGCCCGTCACCCTCCCCGGCCGGGTGCTCGGCGAGGTCGGGCTGCAGCTGCCGACGCTGTGGCCGGTCCAGGCGCTCGTGCTGCACCTCGCTCCGGCCTAGGCCGGCGGGCCGGTGCTCCCCCGCACCGTGAGGGTCGGGGTCGAGTCGCGGTACGCCCGCGCCTCGGCCCCGGCCATCCGCTCGAACAGCCGCCGGGCCACGTGCGCCCCGTAGCTCGTCACGTCGTGGCTGAGGGCGGTGAGCTGGGGGTACGCCGCCTGGCACAGGGGCGAGTCGTCCCAGGCCACCAGCGAGACGTCCTCCGGCACCCGGGCCCCGAGCTCGTGCGCGACGCCGAGGCCCGCGAACGCCATGACGTCGTTGTCGTAGATCACGGCCGTCACGCGGTCGTCGGCGGCCAGCAGGGAGCGCGTGGCGGCCGCACCGGAGTCCGGCGTGAAGTCGGCCCGCGCCACCCGGCCGACGACGCCCTGGCGCGCCACCTCGTCGTCGAACGCCAGGTCCCGGATCGTCGTGTGCCCGAAGCCCTCCGTGCCGGACACGCGGCCGATCCGGCGGTGCCCCAGCCCGGCGAGGTAGCGCACGCACTCCCGGAGCGCTGTGGCGTCGTCGGTGTAGACGGCGGGAAGGTTCCCCGCGAACTCGGGATCGCCCACGACGACGGCGGGAAGGGCGTGCCGCTCCGACAGCGCCGCGATCCGGGGGTCGTCCTTGCGGGGGTCGACCACGATCACGCCGTCCACGCGGCGGGCGGCGTGCCAGCGCCGGTGCGCCTGGGCCTCGGCGTCCATGTCGGGCACGACCTGCAGCAGCAGCCCGTAGGAGCGTTCCGTGAGCACCTGCTCGATGCCGGCGATGAACTGCATGTAGAACGACTCGAAGCCGAGGGTCTCCGGGGCGCGGGCGAGCACCAGGCCGATCGTCTCCACCCGCGCGCCGGACAGGGCCCGGGCGGCCTGGCTCGGCACCCATCCGAGCTCCGCCGCGACCCCGAGGATCCGCGCCCTGGTCTCGTCGGAGACGCCTGGACGGTCGTTGAGGGCGTACGACACCGCACCCGTGGACACACCGGCCCGCCGGGCGATGTCCGCGATCGTGATCCGAGCCATCCGCTCTCCTTCCCGAGCAGGATGGTATGCCTCGTCGGCCCTCTTCCAGCGCCCACGCGAGGCCGCGCGTCGGAACGCGCCCGGCAGGCGTCCGTGGAATCGTGGGCGCATGACGCCGTCGCCACCGCCCGTCGACCCCGAGGTGCTCACCGCCCTCGCGCAGGGCACCCTGCACGACCCGCACGCCGTGCTCGGGCCGCACCTGCTGGACGACGAGCCCCCGCACGACGGCCCCTGGGCGGTGGTGCGCGTGCTGCGGCCGCTGGCCGACGAGGTGACGGTCGTGACGACGGACGGCGAGCACCCGGCCGCGCACGTGGCCGCGGGCGTGTGGGAGTCGGTGGTGCCGGCGGGCGTGGACGCCGACGGCGGGCGGCACGCCCCGGACTACCGCGTGCGCACCCGGTACGACGACGACGTGCAGACCGTCGACGACCCCTACCGGTTCCTGCCCACGCTGGGCGAGGTGGACCTGCACCTGATCTCCGAGGGCCGGCACGAGGAGCTGTGGCGGGCGCTCGGCGCCAACCCCCGCCGCTTCCCGAGCGCGCTGGGCGACGTCGCTGGGACGGCGTTCGCCGTCTGGGCGCCGAACGCGCGCGGGGTGCGCCTCGTGGGCGACCACAACCGCTGGACGACGGTGCACCCGATGCGCTCGCTCGGCGCCAGCGGCGTCTGGGAGCTCTTCGTGCCCGGCGTGGGCGAGGGCACCCGGTACAAGTTCGAGGTGCTGGGCGCCGACCGCGTGTGGCGGGCCAAGGCCGACCCGCTCGCCAAGGGCACCCAGGTGCCGCCCGCGACCGCGTCCGTCGTCGTCGACTCCGCCTACGACTGGGGGGACGGCGAGTGGATGGCGCGCCGCGCCGCGTCCGACCCGCACGCCGGCCCGGTGAGCGTCTACGAGGTGCACCTCGGGTCGTGGCGGCCCGGGCTGGGCTACCGGGAGCTGGCCGAGGAGCTCACCGCCTACGTCGTCGAGCAGGGCTTCACGCACGTCGAGCTGCTGCCCGTGGCGGAGCACCCGTTCGGCGGGTCGTGGGGCTACCAGGTCACCGGCTACTACGCGCCGACGGCGCGATTCGGGCACCCCGACGACTTCCGGTACCTCGTGGACCGGCTGCACCAGGCGGGCGTCGGCGTCATCCTCGACTGGGTGCCCGGCCACTTCCCCCGCGACGAGTTCGCCCTCGCCCGGTTCGACGGCGGCCCGCTGTACGAGCACCCGGACCCCCGCCGCGGGGAGCAGCCCGACTGGGGCACGTACGTGTTCGACTTCGGCCGCCGCGAGGTGCGCAACTTCCTCGTCGCCAACGCGACCTACTGGTTCGAGGAGTTCCACGCCGACGGCCTGCGCGTCGACGCCGTCGCCTCGATGCTCTACCTCGACTACTCGCGCAAGCCCGGCGAGTGGGAGCCCAACGCGCGGGGCGGGCGGGAGAACCTCGAGGCCATCGACTTCCTGCAGGAGGCCAACGCCACCGCCTACCGCCGCTCCCCCGGCGTCATGATGATCGCCGAGGAGTCCACGGCCTTCCCCGGCGTCACCCGGCCCACCGACGCGGGCGGGCTCGGCTTCGGGCTGAAGTGGAACATGGGCTGGATGAACGACGGCCTGCGGTACGTCGCGCACGACCCGATGTACCGGCGCTACCACCACCACGAGCTGACGTTCTCGCTGGTCTACGCGTTCTCGGAGCAGTACGTGCTGCCGATCAGCCACGACGAGGTGGTGCACGGCAAGGGCTCGCTGCTGCGCCGCATGCCGGGCGACCGGTGGAAGCAGCTCGCGGGGGTGCGCGCCTTCCTCGCCTACCAGTGGACGCACCCGGGCAAGCAGCTGCTCTTCATGGGCCAGGAGTTCGCGCAGGACGCCGAGTGGGACGAGGGCTCCGGCCTCGACTGGTGGCTGCTCGAGACCCCCGGGCACGCCGGCGTGCAACGCCTGGTGCGCGACCTCAACGCCCTCTACCGGGCCACGCCCGCCCTCTGGGAGCGGGACTTCGACGCCGCCGGCTTCGAGTGGCTCGACGCCGACGACGCCGACCACGACACGCTCTCGTGGGTGCGCCGGTCCGCCGCCGGCGATCCCGCCGTCGTGGTCGTGAACTTCGCGGGCGTCCCGCAGGAGGGCTACCGCCTCGCGCTGCCCGACGGCGGCGCCTGGGACGAGGTCCTCAACACGGACGCCGAGGTCTACGGCGGCTCCGGCGTCGGCAACCTCGGCCGCGTCGAGGCCCAGGACGTCCCGTGGAAGGGGCGGCGGCACTCCGTCACGCTACGGGTGCCGCCGCTCGGCGCCCTGGTGCTGCGCCCCGCGGACTGACCCGGGGACGAATCGAGCGAGGGGGGGTTTTAAAGGAACCCGCCGGGGTTGGGGGAACGAAGAGACCCC
>NZ_JBHVBO010000034.1:0-26833 GCF_042668085.1 Isoptericola sp. NPDC057391
CTGGCCGCGGCCGCGCAGGCGGGCGCGGCGTCCGACCGCTCGGGGCTCTCGACCGCCGCCGGGGCCGGCGTCGTCGTGCTGGTGCTGGCGGCGGCCGCCGGGGTGGCCGCGCTCGTCGTGCGCCGGCGGCGGCGTTCCGCGGCCGTGGACCCTGCCGCCGTGGACCCTGACGCCGCTGGCTCAGTCGTCGTGGAGGATGCGCTGGAAGAGGGCGTGGTCCTGCCAGCGGCCGGCGATCCGGAGGTAGGACGGCGCGGTGCCGATCCGCTCGAACCCGGTGCGCGCGAGCACCTTCTGTGACGCCGCGTTGTGCAGCAGCGTCGCCGCCTGGACACGGTGCAGGCCGAGGTCGTCGCGGGCGTGCGCGCAGGCAGCCTCGACCGCCGCGGTCATGACGCCGCGCCCGGTGAGCGACGCGTCGACCCAGTAGCCGAGGTGGGTGTTGCGGAACGCCCCGAGCACGATGTCCGACAGGTTCACGCGGCCGACGATCTCGCCGCCGCGCTCGAGCACGAGCGGCACCGCTCGGCCCGAGCCGTGCGCGAGCAGCTCCACCGGGATGCGCTCGGCGTGATAGCTGGCCTCGAAGAACTGCTCCGGACGGGCCGGCTCCCAGGGCTCGAGGTGGTCCCGGTTGCGGATGTACGCGGCGGCGAGGGCCGGGCCGTCGTCGCGGTGCAGCAGCCGGAGGGAGACCCCGGCCGGCAGGTCAGCGGTGAACGGGCTGGTCGTTCCGGTGTCGGGCACGACGGCGAGCCTAGCCGCGGGC
Organism: Isoptericola sp. NPDC057391; assembly: GCF_042668085.1. Taxonomy (NCBI): domain Bacteria; kingdom Bacillati; phylum Actinomycetota; class Actinomycetes; order Micrococcales; family Promicromonosporaceae; genus Isoptericola; species Isoptericola sp. NPDC057391. Next base: position 770 of record NZ_JBHVBO010000034.1, read on the forward strand.
CCGGGCGCGCAGGGCCGCGACCGCGGCCCGCACCTCGTCGGCGACCGGGCGCTCCTGCCCGGAGGCGATCCAGGCCTCGAACCCGACGCGGAACGCCGCCGCACCGGCCTCGGCGATCATCGAGGCGTCGGGCTCCGGGACGCCGCGACCCCGCACGGCCTTCGCCGCGGCGTCGCGCAGCGCGGCGAGCTTGAGGAGCTCGCGCTCCTGCAGGCGCGGGGTCGCGGCGATGACGGCGGCGCGGCGGGCGGCGAACTCGCGGCGCTCGTCGAGGACCGCGACCGCGGTGGCGACGGCCTCGCCGACGACGTCGAACGGGTCGGCCGCGCCGGGCGCGGCGGCGATCGCGGCCGCGATGGCTGCCTCGAGCTCGTGGGAGCCGTCGAACAGCACCTCGCGCTTGTCGGCGAAGTGCCGGAAGTACGTGCGCTCGGTGACGCCGGCGCGCTCGGCGATCTGCGCGGTCGTGGTCTGCTCGAACCCCTGCTCGGCGTAGAGGTCGAGCGCGGCGCGCGTCATGCGCCCGCGCGCGTCGGGTTCCCATCGGGCCATGCCGGACAGTCTAGTGATGACAGTCCCTGACATCAGGTGTAGCGTGATTGATGTCAGCAACTGACATCACCTGGCCTGCGCCTCGCGGGCCGAGAGGAGAACCCATGCGCGTGTTCGTCACCGGAGCCTCCGGCTGGATCGGCTCCCACACCGTTCCTCACCTGCTCGCCGCCGGGCACGACGTCGTCGGCCTCGGCTACTCGGACGACTCCGCCCGCCGGGTCGAGGCCCTGGGCGCCACCGTCCACCGCGGCGGGCTCGACGACCTGGAGAGCCTCCGCGCCGGCGCCAAGGACGCCGACGCCGTCGTGCACCTGGCCTTCAAGCACGACTTCGACGACTACGTCGGCGCGGGTCGCACCGAGCGCGCCGCCGTCGAGGTCTTCGTCGACGAGCTGGCGGGCAGCGGCCGCGCGCTCCTGCTCGCGTCCGGCCTGATCGGGGCCCCGGGCGTCGTGATGACCGAGAACGACGCCTCCGCGTTCTCCGGCCCGGACGCGCCGCGCGGCGGCTCCGAGGGGCTGGCCCTGGACGCCGCCGACCGGGGCGTGCGGTCGGTGGCGCTGCGGTTCTCGGCCACCGTGCACGGGGTCGGCGACCACGGGTTCACGGCCGTGCTGACGCAGATCGCGCGCGAGCGGGGCGTCTCCGGCTACGTCGGCGACGGGTCGAGCCGGTGGCCCGCCGTCCACGTCGACGACGCCGGGCGGCTCGTCGCCCTCGCGGTCGACAAGGCCCCCGCGGGCTCCGCGGTGCACGCCGTCGCCGAGGAGGGTGTGTCCTCCCGGGAGATCGCGGAAGCGATCGGCCGCGCCGTCGGGGTGCCCGCCGTCTCCGTCGACCCGGCCGACGCTCCCGAGCACTTCGGCTGGCTGAGCCGGTTCTGGGGCATGGACGCCGTCGCGTCGAGCGCGATCACCCGCGCACGACTGGGCTGGGAGCCTGTCGGGCCGACCCTGGTCGAGGACCTCGCGGCCGGCGCCTACGACCACGTGGCGCGCGGCTGACGCGGGCCGGGGACGTCGCAGCGGCCGGCTCGGGTGTCAGCCGGGCCGGTCCTCGTCGGCCAGTCGCGGCTCGGTGCGCAGCGCCGGGCGCAGGCCCGCCTTGTCGGCGTAGAACGCGCGGATGACGTCCATGTCGGCGCGCACGTCGCCGGTGAGGCGGAGGGTGGGGCCGAGGCCGGTCGTCATCGTGGTGCGGTCGACGTACCCGAGCGTCACCGGCAGGTCCGCGGCACGGGCGATGCGGTAGAAGCCCGACTTCCACCCGGCGCCCGAGCGGGTGCCCTCGGGCGTGACGACGAGGTGGAACACCTCGCCCGCCCGCACGTGGGCGAGCACGTCGTCGACCACGCGGCTGGGGTCGCGACGGTCCACGGGGATGCCGCCGAGCGCGCGCATGAGCGGCCCGCGCCAGCCGGCGAACAGGGTGTGCTTGCCCAGCCAGCGCACGTCCAGCCCGAGCCGCCACGCGATGGCGAGCATGAGCACGAAGTCCCAGTTGGACGTGTGCGGCGCGCCCACCAGCACGCCCGCCCGGGCCGGGGTGGGCTCGCTGCGCAGGGTCCAGCGGCTGAGCCGCCAGTACGTGCCGGCGAGTGCGCGGCGCAGGGTGCTGAGCATCGGGCGACTCTACCGGCCGCCGCGCAGGTGTGATGGAATCTGAACATGTTCAGACTGAACGTGTTCAGGCACGGCTGCCCGATCGTGCCCGTCCGATGACGGGGCCCGAGGAGTCGACCCGCGAGGTCGTCCGGCGCACCGCCCTGAGGCTGTTCCGCGAGCGGGGGTTCGCGTCGACCACCATGCGGGCGATCGCGGCGGAGGCGGGCGTCGCGACCGGCGTCGCGTACTACTGGTTCGGGTCCAAGGCCGACCTGGTCCAGGAGCTGTACGTCGACGTCAACGAGGACCACGCCCGGCGCGCGGCCGTCGCGCTGGACGGTGTCTCCGGCCTCGGGCCGCGGCTGCGCGCGCTCTGGCACGCCGGCCTCGACGCGTTCGAGCCGTCGCACGACCTGGGCGCCGAGCTCGTCGCCGTCGCGATCCGGCCCGGCGCCGCCGAGAGCCCGTTCTCCACGGCCTCCCGCACGACGGCGCAGCTCAGCCAGGGCCTGCACGCGCAGGCGGTGGAGGGTTCGTCGACGCGGGTCCCCGCCGTGCTCCGTGACGAGCTGCCGTCCCTGCTCTGGCTGGCATGGCTGGGCGTGACCCTCTTCTGGGTGCACGACGGCTCGCCGGGGCAGCGCAGGACGCGGGCCCTCGTCGACGGCGCGGCGCCGCTGCTCGCGAGGCTCGTCCGGCTCGCGGGCGTGCCCGGCGTGCGGTCGGTCGTGGACGACGTCGTCCGGCTCGCGCGGCAGGTGCGGGCGTGACCGGGGAACAGCAGGCCAGGGTGTGGCGCTTCGGCGGCGACGGGCCGTGGTCGCGGGCGACGGGCGTCGTCGCCGGGACGTGCGCGTGGGCCAGCGCGATCCTGCTCGCGCTGGTCCTCGTGGCGGCGGTCGTGGGTCTTCTCGTGACCGCCGTCCTTGGCGCCAGGGGCGACGAGGGGGTGAGCTGGGCGACCGCGGCCGGTGCCGTCGGCCTGATCATGTGGATGGTGGCGGCCGTGGTCGTCTGGGTCGTCGGCCTCCCGGTCGGGATCGTCCTGGAGCGGGTGCTCGACGACGCGGCCGTCGCACCCCCGTGGCGGGCCGCGGTCCTCGCCGGCCTCGGCGGGTTCCTGGCGTTCGCGGCGTCGATCGTGGTCGGGCTGTGGGCGTGGCCGGGCATGCTGGCGGTCCTCGTGGTCGCCGGGCTGGTGGCCGCGGGAGCCGGACGCCTCGCCGTCGCGCGACGCGCACGGCGGGTGTCGGAGGGGCGCGCCATGCTGCCGGGATGACGGAGCACGCGCACGGCGTCCACCACACCATCGACTACCTCGAGCTGCCGGTGACCGACCTCGCGGCGGCCCAGGAGTTCTACGCCGCGGCCTTCGGCTGGGAGTTCGTCCCCTACGGCCCGGGGTACGCGGGCATCCGCACGGCGGCGGAGCAGGCGCCGGCGGAGGCGGGCGGGCTGCGCCTCGCCGAGGCCTCCGACGTCACCCGCGGCGGCCCGTTCGTGCTGCTGTACTCCGACGACCTCGACGCCACGCTGGCCGGCGTGGCGGCCGCGGGCGGCCGGGTGGTCGAGGGTCCGTACGAGTTCCCCGGAGGCCGCCGCTTCCACTTCCTCGACCCCAGCGGCAACGAGCTGGGGGTGTGGGCGACGTCCTGATCGGGCCGCGCGGGGACGTCGGGTCGTCATCGGCCGTCAGAACGACGCTGTAGCGATCGACCCCCTGCCGGCAACTGAGGGGTATGAGCACTCGACGCCGACGCCCCGGGGACGCCTCCGCGCTCCTGATCTTCGCGCTCGTGGCGCTCGGGTGCGCCACCGTCTGGGTCGTGTGGCTCGGGGTGCTGATGCTCACGGACGTGTCCGGTCCCCGGGTGGCCGGCTGGGTGCTGACGGGTGCCGGGGTGACGGTGCTGGTCGCCGTCGCGCTGCTGGTGGCGTCGCTGCTGCGAGGGCCGACGCGCATCGTGGCGCACGAGCCGTCCGGCACGCGCTGGTCGTTGCGCGGGGCCCCGGTGCCGGTGCGCCTGGCGACGTCGGAGCCCCTGGAGCCCGGGTCGCGCGGCGAGGCCCTCGCCGCCCAGGTCGTGCGTGCCGCCACCCGGCCCGAGACCGCCGCCCGGGTCGACCGGGCGCGCGCCGTCCTGGTGCTGCGGCAGATCCTCGAGGTGGCGCAGGGTCCGGACGGTCCGGGCGGCTCGGGCGGCGACGCCGACTGGGCGCGCGTGCGCGCCGCCGTCGTGGACCTGACCTTGCGGGCGTCCGACCACCCGCCGCACCCGGTCACCCTGCTGCCGTGGGAGGAGCGCCTCGCCGCGCCGCAATGAGCTGCCGTGGCGCCCGTCCGGCCTGGTCAGGGGCTCGCCGGGCGGGCGCCGCCGGTGCCGTTCAGCGCCTCCGAGACGAGGCGGTGGCCCTGCGCCTCGAACGCGTCGTCGCCCACCTGGTACGCCCAGCAGGCCGTCCCGATCGCCTCGCGCACCCGGGACCGGGACCACGCCCCCGGCTCACGCGGGTCGTGCCCGTACCCGGCGAGGAACGCCTCCTCGGCGCCCGGGTACCGGCGGAACTCCCGCGACGCGAGCCGGTCGAGGTCGCTCATCGCCGGCCGCAGCTCGGCGCGGCCGAGGTCGATGACGCGCACCGTGCCGCCGTCGTCCACCAGCCAGTTGCGTGCCTGCCAGTCGCCGTGCGTCGGGACGACGACGGCGGGAGGGGTGGGCCAGGAGCGGATCAGCGTGCGCAGGCGCTCCACGTCCGCCGGGGCGATGCGGTGCTCCCCGGCGAGCCACCGCTCGGCCCTCGCGTTCGCCCTGGCCTCGTAGCCGTCGTCCTCGACGGCGAGCTGCCCGTGCAGGGCGGCCAGCAGCCGCCCCGCCTGCTCGTAGGTGCGCGGGTCGGCGACCGCCGCGTCGTCGTCCTGGACGAGCCGTCCCGGCTGGTAGGTCGTGACGAGCAGGCGGGCGTCGACGTCGGCGTGCACCAGACGCCCGACCCGGTCCGCGGCGAGCCAGGGGCCGGTCCACTCCCGGTGCGCCCGGACCTCCCGCGCGATGTGGTGGTCCCGCTCGCCGCCGGCCTTGACGACCAGCGTCCGCCCGCCCGCGGCCACGCGGAGCACGGTCGTCTCCACGAGGCCCCAGCTCATGTCGTCCTCGACGACGAGGCCGGGCAGCCACGTGGACAGCAGGTCGCGCTGGCGCGGGGACAACGGGTCGAGGCGCGGTGCGGTGCGCGGCATCCGGGCAGGTTAGCGCTCCGCCGCGCGCGGCTCGCCCGCCCCACGCAGGACGCTGGTGCGGTCACTCTCAGGGAAAGACCGGGGCCTGGCCGAGAGGCTCGCCGTCGGCGTCGTACCAGGCCATCGTGGCACCGTCCCAGGGTCCCTCGTCCGCCTCTCCCGGAGTCGTCGGGACGACGAGGTCGGCACTCCATGCCACCCAGTAGCCGTCCGACACCAGCGCGACGAGACGGGTGCCGTCCGCGGTCCGCACCTCCACCCGGGCGACGCCGTCGCCAGCGACGCCGACGAGCTGCCCCGCACCGCCGCCCCCGCTCCCGCTGACGGCGACGGCCTCGTCCGAGGCCGGTTCCTCGGCAGGGAGCTCGCCGCCCGAGGTGACCAGCGGCGTGTACGGGGGCGCGGCCTCCTGCACGCAGGCCGTGAACCACCCGCTCGCACGGTCCGGGACCATCGTGACGCCGTGCTCTCCGCGCCGGTCCTCGACGGTGGTCTCGTTGCCGCGCCAGCCGGGGACGCAGGCAGTGCGTCGCTGGTCGGTGAGCGCCGTGACCGGCCCGCCGTCCTCCGGCCAGGCGCTGTCCAGCGCCAGCGACCGCTCGACCCCGTGCTCCCGCCAGCGGAGCGACACGCGGGCGTCTGCCGGTATGCGATCGCCGGGCATCATGACGGTCCAGCCGGCGCCGTCCCGGACCGCATCGACGACGAGCACGGAGCCGGGAGAAGCGGTGTCGCGCGGCGGTTCCACCTCGAGCCGGACGGCACTGGCGTCGGCGCCGACGTCCCCCCAGGCGACGTACCAGTCGTCGTGCGCCACCCCGCCGAACGTGACCTCACCGTCCTCCGCCTCCGGCGCCGGCGTGGTCCACAGCGTGCTCGTCGACGTCGTGCCCCCGCCGCCGCTCGTGTACGAGCAGAAGCCGGTCATGCCCGTGGCCGGCGACCGCAGCATCGTCAGGTCGGCCCCGCCGACGGTCTCGTGGGCGAGCGGCGCCCAGGCCGGGTCGAGGTCGAGCCCGTCGGGCACCGCCGACGCCGTGAGGCTCGAGGCGCACGAGTCCGCCGGCGACGCGGGGCCGGGCGCGGGTCGTGGCGCCAGCACCAGCCCGACGGCGACGATGCCGACGACACCGGCGGCGGCCGCACCGAGCTGCACCCGTCGCCGTCGGCGCTCGCGGGCGGTACGGCCCCGGACGAGCGGTACGACGACGTCGTCGTCGATCAGGGGGAGCGCGGCGTCACCGTTCGTGTCGTCGTGACGGTGGGCACGGGCGGCGTCGAGGTCGAGCACGTGCGCGTCACCGACGCGTCGGCTGCGGGACGGCCCGGTCCCGTCGAGGGCCTCGTCGAGCACCGCGCGGGCGGCGGCGAGCCGCTCCGGGTCGGGTGACGCGGCGGGGGCGAGACGGGCGAGCCGCTCGTCGATGCTCGTGGGGCTGCCTGCGGTGCTCATGCGGACCTCCTGGAGGACGCGGCGGAGCGGAGTGCGGTGGTCGCGGCGGTGCCGGGCGCGTCGAGGGTGCCGTCGGCGTAGCCGGCCAGCCGCCGTCGGGCGCGGTGGAGGCGGACCTGGAACGTCGCGGTGCTGCACCCGGCGACGTCGGCGGCGGCGGACGGCGCGAGGCCGTCCCACGCGACCAGGAGGTTCGCCTCCCGCTCGCGCTCGCCGAGGCGGGCGAGGCCGCGCAGCAGGGCGTCGCGCTCGACGGCGAGGGCTTCCGGGGCGGCCTCCGGCAGCGGCGCGGAGGCCGCGAGGGCGGCGAGCTCGTCGGCGAGGGTGCGCCGGCGCCGGGCGGCGCGGTGCGCGTTGCGCACGAGGTTGCGGGCCACCACCAGCAGCCACGGCAGCGCCGGCTCGGGCACGTCGTCGAGGCGGCGCCACGCGACGAGGAACGTCTCGGAGAGCACGTCCTGCGCGGTGTCCGGGTCGGTGTGCCGCCACAGGTACGCCTGGACGCGGACGGCGTCCGCGCCCCACAGCGCGGACAGCCGTTCGCGCCGCGCGGCAGCGCCGTCGGGGACGTCGTCGGGGGTGCTCACATGACGTAGTGTCCCGGCCGGGCGGCGACTTACACGCGAGTTCGGTCGTCAGGCGGGTCGCTCGCCGGGCTTCACGGCGAGCACGGGGCACTCGGCGGTGAGCAGGATGCGCTGGGCGACGGAGCCCATGAGCAACTTGCCCACGGGGCTGCGGTGCCGCAGCCCCACCACGACGAGCCGCGCGGACAGCTCCGCGGCGACGTCCAGCACCTGCTCCGCGACGTCGCGCCCCATCTCCTGCCGCACGACGTGCGGCAGCCCGGTGCCGCGCAGCCGCTCCGCGAGGTCGGCCAGGCCTGAGGGGGCGGCGAACCGCTCGTCCACGAGGGCGTCGCCGCGCGTGCCGTTCACGACGGCGACTCCGCGCCCGCCCTCGCGGGCCCAGGCGATCGCGTGCTCCAGCGCTGCGTCGCCGAACTCGTCGGGCGTCCAGGCCACCACGACCCACCCGGCGGCGGGGGAGGTCTCGTGCTCCGTCATCGGACGGCTCCTTCCGTCTCGGCCTCGGCGTCCTCGGCCTCGGCGACGATCCGCGACTCGGTCCGCGACCGCCACCGCGACAGCAGCGGCCGGGTCAGCAGGACCAGCGCCAGCACCGCGTAGATGACGACGGCCAGCGGCTCGCTCCACAGGATGTCCGGGTCGCCGCCGGAGATGGTGAGCGCCTCGCGCAGCTTGGTCTCCATGAGCGGGCCGAGGATGACGCCGAGGATGAGCGGCAGCACGGGCAGCCCGAACCGGCGCATCGCCATCCCGAGCAGGCCGAACACCAGCAGCAGGGCGATGTCGAACGGGTCGAGGTTGGTGGCGTAGGCGCCCAGGCAGGCGAAGAACAGGATGCCCGCGTACAGCTGGGGCCGCGGGATGCGCAGCAGCTTGGCCCACAGCGGCGCCAGCGGCAGGTTCAGCACCAGCAGCAGCAGGTTGCCGATCAGCAGGCTCGCCAGCAGCGTCCACACCATGTCCGCGTGCTCGGTCATGAGCTGCGGCCCGGGCTGGATGCCGTACCCCTGCAGCGCGGACAGCATGACCGACGCCGTCGCCGTCACGGGCAGGCCGAGCGCCAGCATCGGCACGAGCATGCCCGCGGCCGACGCGTTGTTCGCGGCCTCCGGCCCGGCGACGCCCTCGATGGCGCCCTGGCCGAACTCGTCCTTGGCGTCCGCGCGCCGCCTGGCCACGCCGCGCTTCGCCAGGCTGCGCTCGGTGACGTACGACAGGAAGGTCGGCAGCTCCGCGCCGCCGGCGGGCAGCGCGCCGAAGGGGAAGCCGTACGCGGTGCCGCGCAGCCACGGCTTCCAGGAGCGGCGCAGGTCCTCGCGGCCCAGCCACGGCTGCCCGACGGGCACGACGCGCGCGGGCTTGCGGCGCAGGTGCGCCGCGACCCACAGGGCCTCGCCGAGCGCGAAGATGCCGACGGCCACCACCACGATGTCGAGGCGGTCCACGAGCTGCGTGACGCCGAACGTCAGGCGCGGCTGCCCGGTGTTGAGGTCCAGCCCGACCAGGCCGATGGTCAGGCCCACGAACAGGGAGAGCAGACCGCGCAGCGGGCTCGCGCCCAGCACGGTGGCCGTCATGACCAGCGCCAGCACCATGAGCGCGAAGTAGGACGGCGCGCCGATCTCGACCGCGACGTCGGCCAGCGCCGGCGCGAACATCGCGACCAGCAGCGTGCCGATCGTGCCGGCGACGAACGAGCCCACGGCCGCCGTCGCCAGCGCCTGCGCACCCCGCCCGACGCGGGCCATGAGGTTGCCCTCCAGCGCCGTCATCACGGATGCCGACTCGCCGGGGGTGTTGAGCAGGATCGACGTCGTCGACCCGCCGTACATGCCGCCGTAGTACAGGCCGGCGAACATGATGAACGCCTGCGTGGGCTCCAGCCCGAACGTCACGGGCAGCAGCAGCGCGATCGCCATCGCCGGCCCGATGCCGGGCAGGACGCCGACGAACGTGCCGAGCAGCACGCCCACCGCGGCGTACAGGAGGTTCATGGGGGTGAGGGCGGCGGCGAGGCCGTCGGCCAGCAGTCCGAGGTTGTCCATCAGAGCCTCACAGGATCCCGTCGAGGACGCCGGGGGTGAGCGGGATGCCCAGCCCGACGACGAAGCCGTACCAGCTCGCCACGGCGAGCACGAGGCCCACCAGCACGTCGCGGATCACCGTGCGGCTGCCCAGCGCCCACGCCGCGCCGGCGAACAGGATCGCGCCGGCGAGCGCCCAGCCGAGCCAGCTCACGGTGGCGATGGTGAGCAGGATGACGCCGACCAGCTTCACCACCGTGGGCCAGTCGGCCGGGGTCGTGACGTCGACGTCCTCGCCCGCCTCCGGCTCGGGGCGAGAGCCGCGCGCCGTCGCGACCGCCAGCAGGACGCTCGTCACGGCGAGCCCGGCGCCGATGACGAACGGGAAGATGCGCGGGCCCACGGGGTCCGCGAACCCGACCTCCAGGGTCGCGGCGTCGTAGACGGTGTAGGCGCCGACGACGAGCAGCACGGCCGCCAGCCCGTACTGGGCGGCGTCGACACGCGGCGACGCCGGCGTCGCGGGCGTCTCCTCGGTGCGCGTTCCGGGGTCGGGGCTCACAGCAGGTTCAGCTCCTTCAGGGTGGTCGACACCCGCTCGTCCTGCTCGCGCAGGAACTGCTCGAAGTCGTCGCCGGTGGTGAAGGCGTCGGTCCAGCCGTTGTCGGCGAGGGCCTTCTCCCACTCGGGCGAGTCGTGCATGCGGGTGAGGTAGTCGATGAGCCGGTCGCGCGCCTCGTCGCTGATGCCCGGCGGGGCGACGACGCCGCGCCAGTTGGTGAAGACGAGGTCGATGCCGGACTCGGTGAGGGTCGGGACGTCGGCGAGGACGTCCCCGGCCACGCGCTCCTCGCCGGAGACGGCGAGCACGCGCAGCTCGCCCGCCTCGATCTGCCCCTCGAACTCGGCGAGGCCGGAGAACCCGACCTGGATCTTGTTGCCCAGCAGGGCGCTGGTGAGTGGGCCGCCGCCGTCGTAGGACACGTACCGCACGTCCTTCGGGTCGACGCCGGTCGCCTTGGCGAGCTGCATCGGGAACAGGTGGTCGGGGCCGCCGGGCGACGACCCGCCGCCCACCACCACGGAGCCCGGGTCGTCCTGCCACGCGGCGACCAGGTCGTCGATGGTCTCGAACGGCGAGTCGGCGGGGACCAGCACGCCCTCCTGCTCCTCGATGAGCTGGGCGATCGGGGTCGCGTCGTGCGGGCGGGCGTCGACGCCGAACGAGTACGTGGACCCGACCACGCCGAGCCCGAGCGTCATCAGGAGCCGCTCGTTGCCCGCCTCGCCCATGAGCCGCGACATGGCGACCGATCCGCCCGCGCCGAGGATGTTGGTGACCTGGATGTCGCCGCCGGTGATGCCGTCGCGGTCCAGGACGCCGACGGCGGCGCGGCCGGTCTGGTCGTAGCCGCCGCCCGGGCTGTTGGGGATCCACATGTCGAGGTCGGTCGAGTCGTCGCCGCGGGTGACGCCGCACGCGGCGGAGACCGCCACGAGGGTCGCGGCGAGGGTGACGGCGACGGCGGCGCGCAGGCCTCGTCGTCGGCGGGATGTCGTCGTCGACACTGGGTACTCCAGACTGTCGGTGCTGCGGGGCGGCTGTGCCCCGGGTGAGATCGTCACAGGCGCGGGCGGGGCGCGTCATCATTGGGCAACCAAAGGAGGTTGTGGAACTTGCGGTCACGACGTTCGCGGGGCTCCCGGCGCCACCTCACGCTCGGCGGCCAGGTGCTGGCGCTGCAGCTCGCCGTGCTGCTCGTCGTCGTCGCCGCGGCCGCCGTCGTCTTCCTCGGGCAGGCCGACGCCGCGTTCCGCGACGACCGGGCGGACCGCCTCGAGGTGGCGGCGGAGGGGTTGGCCGGCATCCCCGCTGTGCAGGCGACGCTCGCCGCCGAGGCCCCCGACACCCAGGCGCTGGCGTTCTACCTGCAGACCCGCGCGGCCTACGTCGACGCCCGCAACGCCTACCTCACCGACCCCGAGGGTCGGATCCTCGTCGCCACGGACCCGACCCGCACGGGCGAGCTGCTCGACCTGCCCGACGACGCCGCGACGCGTGCCGGCAGCGGCGACGTCGCGGACGTGGCAGGGCGCTCGATCGCGGCGTGGGTGCCGGTCTACGGCGGCAGCGACCCGGTGCCGCAGCCGCGGGCGCCCGAGCCGGTGGCCGTCGTCGTGCTGGCCGACCCCTACCCGCCGCTGACCGAGCGGCTCTCCGACGCCGGCGGCGACGTGCTCGTCGTGCTCGGCATCGGCACCGCGCTCGCGGCGGCCGGGTCGTGGCTGCTCGCGCGGCTGGTCAAGCGGCGCACGCGCGGCCTCGAGCCGGCGCAGATCGCGGCGCTCGCGGACCACCGCGAGGGCGTGCTGCGCTCGATCCGCGAGGGGGTCGTCGTCGTGGGCGACGACGGCCGCGTGAGCCTGATGAGCGACAGCGCGCGCGAGCTGCTGGCGATCCCCGGCGATGCGCCCGACCCGACCGGCCGCCCGCTGGCGGACCTGGGGCTCGACCCCGCCGTCCTGGACCTGCTGCGCGGCACCGACGAGGTGCACGACGCCGTCCTCGTCGCGGGCGACACGGTGCTGGTGCTCAACCGCCGCCGCGTGCTGCACGACGGCCGCCCCGCGGGCACGGTGACCACGCTGCGCGACCGCACCGAGCTGCTGGCGCTGCAGAGCGAGCTGCACGCCCGCGAGAGCGTCACCGAGACGCTGCGCGCGCAGACGCACGAGTTCAGCAACCAGCTGCACACCGTCTCGGGGCTCATCGAGCTGGGGGAGTACGACGAGGTGGGGCGGTTCGTGGAGCGGCTCACCCGGCGGCGCGCGGACCTCAGCGACGTCGTGACGACGCGGGTCGCCGACCCGGCAGTGGCGGCGCTGCTCATCGCCAAGGCGACGCTCGCGGACGAGCGGCACGTGGAGCTCGTCGTCGACCCGGGCAGCGCGCTGCCGCGCCTCGACCCCGACCTGTCCGCGGACGTGGGCACCGTGCTCGGCAACCTCGTGGACAACGCCGTCGACGCCGCGGCGTGGGCCGCCGGGCCGGACGCCCAGGGCGTGACCCGCCAGGCGATGGTCCGGGTGCGCCTGGCGCTGGACGGGCCCGCGCGCGACGTCCTCGTCGAGGTCGCGGACACCGGGCGCGGCGTGCCGCCCGAGCAGGCCGACGCGATCTTCCGGCGCGGCTGGAGCACCAAGCCGCACGGCGCGACCGGCCGCGGGGTGGGCCTCGCCCTGGTGCACGTGCTGGCGCAGCGCCGCGGCGGGCGGGTGACGGTGCACAATGGCGGCGCCCGCGAGGGCGGCGGCGACCACCAGGGGGCCGTGTTCATCGCACGGCTGCCGCAGTCGGTCGCGGGGGCCGGACGAACCGATCAGGGGGTGCAGCAGGCGTGAGCCTCGACGTGCTGGTGGTGGAGGACGACTTCATGGTCGCGTCCATCCACCGCCGCTTCGTGGAGCGGGTCCTGGGGTTCCGGGTGGTCGGCGAGGCGCACTCCGGCGCCGACGCGCTCGCCGCCGTCGAGGCCCTGAGTCCCGACCTCGTGCTGCTGGACGTGCACCTGCCCGACATGAGCGGCATCGAGGTGCTGCGGCGCCTGCGCGCCGCGGGGAACGACCTCGGCGTCGTCGTCATCACCGCGGCCCGCGAGGCCGACACCGTGCGCGCCGCCGCGGCGGGCGGGGCGGCGCACTACCTCGTCAAGCCGTTCGCCTCCGAGGACCTCACCGCGCGGCTCCAGGAGTTCCGCCGCTCCCGGGCCGCCCTGGAGGGGCTGGACGACGACGGCGCGGCGGGCAGCCCGGCCGACATCCAGGCGGACATCGACGCCGTCTTCGCCCGTACGCCGCAGGCGACGCCGCGCGAGCCCCTGCCCAAGGGCCTCAGCCAGGAGACCGCCGACGCCGTGCTCGCCGCGCTCGCGGACGGCGCCGAGCTCAGCGCCACCGAGTGCGCCGACGCCGTCGGCGTCAGCCGCGTCAGCGCCCGCCGCTACCTGGAGCACTTCGCGACGACGGGGCGCGCCGCGGTGCGCCTCAACTACGGCACCGCGGGGCGCCCCGAGCGCCGCTACCGGCTGCGCTGAGCGTCCGCCCGCTCCACGGCAGCGGTGCCCAGCACCCGGGCCGTGATCCGGGGCAGGGCGTCGGCCAGGACGGCGGGCCGCGGGGTGCCGGTGACGAGCGTGACCCGCACCGTGCCGGGCACCGGCGACGGCACGATCCGGTCGCCGGGCGCGGCGTACCAGCGGGCGGTGAGCTCGGGCATCAGGGCCGGGCAGCCCAGCTCGCGCGCGATGCGCAGCGTGGCCTCGGTGGTCGGCCCGCGGCGCGGCACGGCGCCCAGCGCGGACAGGCGCCGGTGGGTGGTCTCGCCCGCTAGGTCGATGAGGCTGTACACGACCGTGCGCCCCGCGAACGGGCGGCTCCCGGCGGCGAGCGGGGCCGCGCCGTCGGGCAGCACGACGACCCGCGGCGACTCGCCCAGCGGGGTGCGCTGCAGGCCGCGCGGCACCACGATCTGCTCCGCGACGGTGACGATCGCGGCGTCCAGGGTGCCCTCGTGCACCTGCCGTACGAGGTTCGGGCCGTGGTCGACCTCGGGGAGGATCGTGACCTCGGGCAGCTCGAGCTCGACGGCGGTGAGCACCATCGGGCTGAGGGCCTGGATGGTGCCGACGGACAGGGTGGGCGCGGCGACGGCGGCGAGCACCTGGTCGGGCAGGGCGTCCAGGTCGGCGAGCAGGCCCGCGGCCAGGCGGGCGAGCTCGCGACCGGCCGGGGTGGGCCGGGCACCGGTGGTGTCGCGGTCGAAGAGCGGTGTGCCGAGGCGGCGCTCCAGGGCGGACAGGCGGCGGCTCGCGGACGGCTGCGCGACGAGCAGCTCGCGGGCCGCGGCGCCCACGGAGCCGTGCCGCGCGACCGCCTCGGCCAGCTGCAGGTCGTCCACGGTCAGACGGGAGGTCATGCCGCCAGCGTATGAGCGAGGCGTGCGCGCCGCCGTCTACCGGCGGCGGCCGCGGCTGCCGAGGATCGAGGCATGCGTCGACCCCTCCTGATCCTCACCGCGATCACCTTCCTCACCTGGGTGGGTGCGCGGGTCACCGCCGTCGCGCTGCCGCTCGTGGCGCTCGCCGAGACGGGGGAGGCGTGGGCCACCGGGCTCGTGGGCGGGATGTCCGGGCTGCCGCTGCTGTCGGTCGGCTGGTGGGGGCGCGGTCTGCGCGAGCGGCTGGTGTCCGGGCGGGCGCTCGCCGTCGTCATGCTGGTGCAGGTCGCCGGCCTCGCGATCGTGCCGGTCGCTGCCCTCGCCGGGCAGGTGGGCGCGGTCAGCCTGTGCGCCTCCGGCCTCGTGACGGGCGTCGCGGGCCCGTTGCTCGGGCCCGCCGAGCGCGCGCTCGTCGCCGACCTCGCCGACGCGGGGCGGCACGACGGCGCGGCCGGAGCCGACGGTGCGGGCGGTACCGCCGCGCGCTGGCTCGCGTGGCAGGACCTCGCCCACCGGGTCTCGATGATCTTCGCGCCACCGCTGGGCGCGTGGCTGGTCGTGGCGTGGGGCGCGGAGCCGCTGCTGTGGTGCCAGGCTGCCGTCGTCCTCGTCGGGGCCGCGGCGATGCTGGGCGTGCCGCGGGCGGGCGGCCGCACGACCGGCCGGGGCGACGCCGGGCCGACGCCGGTGCTCGCCGTCCTGCGCGGCCACCCGCAGGTCGCGGTGGGGATCGTCGCGGCGGGCGTCGGCGGGGTGTGCTGGTTCGGCTTCAGCCTCGGGCTGGCCGTGCTCGGCGTGGAGCACGGGATGCCCGGCGCGCTGATCGCGGCGGGGATGAGCGGCTACGGGGCGACGTCGGTCGCGGCGTCGCTGGCCGCGCCGCTGGTCGTCGACCGGCTGCCGCGGCTCGCGACCGCGGTCGGCACCTGGGCGGTGCTGGGGCTGTCGTTCGCGGCGCTCCCCGTGGTGGTGCCGAGCGTGGCGGGCGTCGCGCTCGTGTCCGCCGTCGGCGGCCTCGCGACGCCGTTCGGGATCGCCGCGCTCAACGCGCTGATCAGCGAGCGGACCTCCGGCCCCGCGCGGCGGGCCGCGTTCACCGCGGAGACGGTGCTGCACTCGGGCGGCGCCTCGCTCGGGCTGCTCGTGGGCGGCGCGGTCATCGGGTGGGTCGGCGCGGGGCCCGCGCTGGTCGCGACGGGCGTCGTGCAGGTCGCGGCCGCCGTCGTCGGCCTGGGGGCGGCATGGCGGCTGCGAGCGCCGGACCGTCGTCCCGGGCCCGACGGCGCCGTGCGGGGCGGCGGTCGTCCGGGCGGGGGCCGATGCCGCAGGCTAGGGGCATGCGTCTCCTCCTGCTGCGACACGGCCAGACCCCTTCGAACGTGGCGGGCCTGCTCGACACCGGCGCCCCCGGGCCCCGGCTGACCCCGCTGGGCGAGCAGCAGGCCGCCGCCGTCCCGGCCGCGCTGGAGGGGCGGCGGATCGACGCGCTCGCGGTGTCGACGCTGGTGCGGACCTCGGACACCGCCGGCCCCCTGGCCGCCGCCCGGGCCCTGCGCCCCACCGTGCTCGACGGGCTGCGCGAGGTCGAGGCCGGCGCCCTCGAGATGTCCTCCGACCTCGCCGACCACCACACCTACCTCGAGACCGTGTTCGCCTGGTCGCGCGGCGACCGGTCGCGGCGCATGCCCGGCGGGCCCGACGGCGACGCGTTCCTCGCCCGGTTCGACGACGCCGTCGCGGCGCTCGCGTCCGACGGGCACGAGGCCGTCCTCGCCGTCTCGCACGGCGCCGCCATCCGGTCGTGGTCCGGCGCGCGCGTCCGCGGCCTCGACGTCGAGGAGCTGGCGCACACGCCGCTCGCCAACACCGGCCTCATCGAGGTCGAGGGCGACCCGGCCTCCGGCTGGCGGCTGGTCGACTGGCAGCGCGAGCCCGTCGGCGGCGAGCTGCTCGACGCCGTCGTCGCGCACGACCCGACCGGGGAGCCGGTCGACGACTGAGCGCGGCAGCCCGCACGACGCGGGAACGTGCCAGCATCGCGACATGACGACGGTGACGCTGCGCCCGATGACCCCGGCCGAGTTCGACGAGTGGCAGGACGCCCTGGCGGCGGACTACGCGGCCGAGCAGGTGGCGGCGGGCCGCTGGCCGCACGAGGGGGCGGTGCGTCGGGCCCGCGAGGAGTCCGCCCGGCTCCTGCCGCAGGGGCCGGCCACGGAGCGGATGCTCGTCAACGTCGCCGTCGACGCCGACGGGGAGCCGGTGGGGCGCAGCTGGGTGGCCCTGGACCCGCCGCACGCCACGGCGGGGATCGCGTTCCTGTACGACATCGAGGTCGTCGAGTCGCGGCGCGGCCAGGGCCTGGGTCGGGCGCTCCTCACGGCGACGGAGGACGCCGCCCGGCAGGCGGGCGCCACGGCGCTGGAGCTGAACGTCTTCGGCCGCAACGCCGCCGCCGTCGCGCTCTACGACTCCGCCGGGTACGCCGTCGTCACGCAGCAGATGCGCAAGACGCTCTGACGCCGGTCACCCCGCGGCGGCGAGCCCGACCTCGCCGCCGACGGCGGCCGCCAGGTGCGCCGCCACGGCGGCGGCGTTGGCACGCAGCACGTCGGCGGGGACGTCGGGCAGGTTCTCCGCCCAGTCCAGAAGCGGCGAGCCGCGGAACTGGAGCACGCGCGCGGGCCTGCCGAGGAACGCCAGGTGCAGGTGCGCCCCGCCGTCGCCCCACTTGGCGAGCTGCACGCGGCCCACGCTCGGCAGCGCCTCGACGGCCGCCGAGACGGCGACGACCAGCTGCCCCATCTCCGCCGCGAGGTCCGGGGGCACCGTCGGCAGGTCACAGTGCGTGGCGACGGGAACCAGGGTGAGGAACGCCGGCAGGCTCTGCGCGAGGTCCGCGGTGAGCACCCACCGCTCGTTGCGCCAGACCCAGCCCTCGAACCTGGCGGCCCGCTCGTCGGCCCCGCCCGCGCACCAGCAGTCCGCGGGGTCCTCGCCGCTCCGGGGCGGCTCGGCGTCGGCCAGCGGGCGCAGCGGCTTCAGCCGCAGCGAGTCGGTCTCGTAGGGGTAGATGTCCCAGCCGGGCATCTCCTCGACGGCGACCGGCAGCCGCCCGTCCGGGCCGGTCCGGGCGGCGATGCGGGCGTAGTACTCCTCGGCGGTCTCAGGGCGCATGCGCCGATCCCACCACAGGACGACGCGCGTGCGTCACGTGCGGGCGCGCAGGTCCATGCCCATCACGGTGCGGACGGGGACCGGGCCGGTCGTGTCGTCGGCGACGTGCCGCATGCCGAGCTTCTCCGCGACCCGGCGGGACGCCGTGTTGTCCGGGTGGACGATCGCCACGAGCTCGCGCGCCCCCAGGACGTCGCGGGCGACGTCGCGGCACGCGGCGGCGGCCTCGGTCGCGAAGCCACGCCCCTGCAGCTCGCGCCGCACGTGGTAGCCCACCTCGAGCCGGAAGTCCTCGCCGACGCGCTGCCAGGTGAGCCCGCAGTCCCCGACGAACGCGCCGTCGAGGGTCTCGAGGATCCACAGCCCGTGGCCGTGCCGGGCGTAGTTCTCCTGGTTCCAGGCGATCCACGCCGCCGCCTCCGCACGCGTCTTCGGGGCGGGGTAGTACGCCATGACGTCCGGGTCCCCGAGCAGCGCGGCCATCTCGTCGAGGTCTGCCGGGCCCATCGCGCGGAACCGCAGCCGGGCGGTGGGCGGGGGCGTCGCGTCGCGGGTCACCCGGCGATTCTCGCCGTCGCCGTCCTCCGCGCGACACTGGAGGTCAGCAACAGCTGCCGAGACGAGGAGTATCAGGGTGCCCCAGGGAACAGTCCGATGGTTCGACGCCGACCGAGGGTTCGGCTTCATCGACCTCGGGGACGAGGCCGAGGACCTCTTCGTGCACGCGTCCGAGATCGTCGGCGGTGACGGTCCGAAGCAGCTCCGTGAGGGGCAGGCCGTCGAGTTCGAGGTGGGCGAGGGTGACCGTGGCCCCCAGGCGCGCCGCGTCCGGGTCACGGGCGACCAGCCCGCCGACGCGGCCCTGGGCGTCCTCGGCACCGTGAACTGGTACGAGCCGACCAAGGGCTACGGCTTCGTCACCCCCGACGACGGCCGCACCGAGATCTTCGTGCACAGCTCGGCGATCGTCGGGGGCGGCGTGATCTCGGAGGGCCAACGGGTGGCGTTCCTGGTCGCCGAGGGGGAGAAGGGGCCGCAGGCCGACCACCTGCTGCCGCTCGCGGCGGAGGCGGCGCGGCCGGCCTCCGACGGCGCGGACGGCACCGTGTCCTGGTTCGACGACACCAAGGGCTTCGGCTTCATCGCCCCCGACTCGGGGGGCGGGGATCTCTTCGTCCACGTCAACGCGCTCGGCCCGGGGCTGACCTCGCTGTCCGAGGGGGCGCGCGTGACGTACGACGTCGTCGAGGGCGACAAGGGGCCGAACGCCCGTGACGTGCGCCTCGTGCGCGGCTCCGGGGCCGCGCGCGGCACGGGGCGCGACCGGGACCGTGGCCGATCCGGCCGCCCGGCGGGGTCCGGCGGGCGCGTGCGCGGCGGCGAGGGCACCGTCGCGCGCTTCGACGCGGACCGTGGCTTCGGCTTCATCACCCCGGACGCCGGGGGCGACGACCTGTTCGTGCACGTGTCGGTCGTGCGGGACGCCGAGTTCCTGGAGGAGGGCGACCGCGTCCGGTTCACGATCCGCCAGAGCGACCGGGGCCCGCAGGCCGACGGCGTCGAGCTGATCTGAGCGCCGGCCCTGCTGTTCGCTCACGGCGAACAGCAGGGATCACCTGCGGGAATATCGGCGCCCCGAGCAAGGTTGAGCCATACAGACTCAACTTTGGCGCCCGCGGTTTGCGAGGCGGGGACGCCGAGATTTACGTTGAGTGCAGTTGACTCAACCTCGGGCGCACAGGCGCCCGGACGTACGCATGGAGGCAGCACACATGGCTCGAGCAGTCGGTATCGACCTGGGTACCACCAACTCGGTGGTCGCCGTCCTGGAGGGCGGCGAGCCCACCGTCATCGCGAACGCGGAGGGGTCCCGCACGACGCCGTCCGTCGTCGCGTTCTCCAAGACCGGCGAGGTCCTCGTCGGTGAGGTGGCCAAGCGTCAGGCGGTCACCAACGTCGACCGCACCATCTCGTCGGTCAAGCGCCACATGGGCACCGACTGGTCGGTCGAGATCGACGACAAGAAGTACACCGCGCAGGAGATCTCCGCGCGCGTGCTCGGCAAGCTCAAGCGCGACGCCGAGGAGTACCTGGGCGAGCCCGTCACGGACGCGGTCATCACCGTCCCGGCGTACTTCAACGACGCCGAGCGCCAGGCGACCAAGGACGCCGGCCAGATCGCGGGCCTCAACGTGACGCGCATCGTCAACGAGCCCACCGCGGCGGCCCTCGCCTACGGCCTGGAGAAGGGCAAGGAGGACGAGCTCATCCTGGTCTTCGACCTGGGCGGCGGCACGTTCGACGTCTCGCTCCTCGAGGTCGGCAAGGACGAGGACGACTTCTCCACCATCCAGGTGCGCGCCACCTCCGGCGACAACCGCCTCGGCGGCGACGACTGGGACCAGCGCATCGTCGAGCACCTCATCAAGCAGGTGAAGAACACCGAGGGCGTCGACCTGTCCAAGGACAAGATCGCCCTGCAGCGTCTGCGCGAGGCGGCCGAGCAGGCCAAGAAGGAGCTCTCGTCCGCGACGAGCACCAACGTCTCGATGCAGTACCTGTCGATGAGCGAGAACGGTCCGGTCCACCTGGACGAGAAGCTCACGCGGGCGCAGTTCCAGCAGATGACGCAGGACCTCATCGACCGCACCAAGGCGCCGTTCCACGCGGTCATCCGCGACGCCGGCATCTCGGTCTCCGACATCGACCACGTCGTGCTCGTGGGTGGTTCCACCCGCATGCCGGCCGTGACCGAGGTCGTCAAGGAGCTCACCGGCGGCAAGGAGCCCAACAAGGGCGTCAACCCGGACGAGGTCGTCGCCGTGGGCGCGGCCCTGCAGGCCGGCGTCATCGGCGGCGAGCGCAAGGACGTGCTGCTCATCGACGTCACCCCGCTGTCCCTCGGCATCGAGACCAAGGGCGGCGTGATGACCAAGCTCATCGAGCGCAACACGGCCATCCCGACCAAGCGCAGCGAGATCTTCTCCACGGCGGAGGACAACCAGCCGTCCGTGGCGATCCAGGTCTTCCAGGGCGAGCGCGAGTTCACCCGCGACAACAAGCCGCTGGGCACGTTCGAGCTCACCGGCATCGCCCCGGCGCCGCGCGGCGTCCCGCAGATCGAGGTCACCTTCGACATCGACGCGAACGGCATCGTGCACGTGTCCGCCAAGGACCGCGGCACGGGCACCGAGCAGTCGATGAAGATCACCGGCGGGTCGGCCCTCCCCAAGGAGGACATCGACCGCATGGTGAAGGACGCCGAGGAGCACGCCGCCGAGGACAAGAAGCGTCGCGAGGAGGCCGAGACCCGCAACCAGGCCGAGGCCTTCGCGTACTCGATGGAGAAGCAGATCGCGGACAACCGCGACAAGCTCCCCGCCGAGGTCGTGACCGAGGTCGAGGCGGACATCGCCGGCGTCAAGACCGCCCTGGAGGGCGAGGACGCCGACGCCGTGAAGGCCGCGTACGAGAAGCTCGGCGCGTCCTCGCAGAAGATCGGCCAGGCGCTCTACGCCACGGAGCAGCAGGCGGGCGCCGAGAGCGCCCCCGCCGGCGACGCGCCGGAGGGCGAGCCCTCGCAGCCGTCCTCGGCGGCCGACGAGGACGTGGTCGACGCCGAGATCGTCGACGACGAGGACGACAAGAAGTGACGGACGAGAACACGCAGGGGACCCCCGAGCCGGAGGGCTCGGGGGACACCCCGTTCCAGTTCACCGACAAGCGCAAGGTCGACCCCGAGTCGGGTGAGGCCCGGGAGACCTCCGGGGCCTCCGGCGACCAGGGCGGGGCCGAGGGCTCCGACCCGCTCGCGGCGCTCGACTTCGAGCCCGAGGGCGAGGCCGCCGAGAGCGCCGAGGTCCTCAAGGCCAAGGCCGAGGCGGCGGAGCACCTGGACGCGCTGCAGCGCGAGCGGGCGTCGTTCACGAACTACCGCAACCGGTCGCTGCGCGACCAGGAGGCGGCGCGGACCCAGGGCACGCAGGACGTGCTGGCCGCGCTGCTGCCGGTGCTCGACGACATCGAGCGCGCCAAGCAGCACGCCGAGCTGAGCGGGCCCATGGCGGCCATCGCGGAGAAGCTCGACGCGTCGCTGGCGAAGTTCGGCATCGAGCGCTACGGCGCCGTCGGGGAGGAGTTCGACCCGACCGTGCACGAGGCGCTCATGCACTCCACCGACGCGGACGCCACCGCCACGACGATCAACCTCGTGGTGGAGCCCGGGTACCGCATCGGCGAGCGGGTCGTCCGCGCCGCCCGCGTGGGCGTCGTCGGGCCCGAGTAGCCAGCGTTCGAGAACGGGATCTCTCGCGTCATCGGCACCGTTGCCGCGAGAGATCCCGTTCTCGAAGGCAGGTGCGCAGGTCGCACCGCGACACCGAGGATGATGAGATCACGAGCATGATCAGGAAGGGGGCGTCGTGACAGGTCAGGACTGGATCGAGAAGGACTTCTACTCCGCTCTGGGCGTCCCCAAGGACGCGGACGACGCGGCCATCAAGAAGGCGTACCGCAAGCTCGCGCGCCAGTACCACCCGGACCAGAACCCGGGCGACGCGTCGGCGGAGGCGAGGTTCAAGGAGATCGGCGAGGCGTACGCCGTGCTGTCCGACTCCGAGCAGCGCCAGCAGTACGACGCCGTGCGCGCCATGGCCGGCGGCGGCGCCCGCTTCGCGGCGGGCCCGGGCGGCGGCGGCAACGGGTTCGAGGACGTCTTCGGCTCCATGTTCGGCGGCGGTGCCGGCCCGAACGTGCGCTACCAGCAGTACCCGCAGGGCGGCGCGCGCGGCGGGGGCTTCGAGGACATCCTCAGCTCCATGCTCGGCGGCCAGGGCGGGTTCCGCGGCGGCAGCCGGCGCGCCGGCTTCACGACGCCGCAGAAGGGCCCGGACGTCGCGGCCGAGACCACGCTGCCGTTCCGCACGGCGGTGGAGGGCGCCACCGTGGAGTTCACGGTGGACGGCCGCAAGGTCAAGACGAAGATCCCCGCCGGGGTGAACGACGGCCGCAAGCTGCGCATCCGCGGCAAGGGGCGCCCGGGCTCGGGCGGCGGCGACGCCGGCGACCTCGTGGTCACCGTGCACGTCGCGGCGCACCCCGTGTTCACGCTCGACGGCGCGAACCTGCGCATGACGGTGCCCGTCACGTTCGCGGAGGCCGCGCTGGGCACGACGGTCGAGGTGCCGACGCTCGACGGCCAGACCGTGCGGCTCAAGGTGCCCGCGGGCACGCCCACCGGGCGCGTGCTGCGCGTCAAGGGCCGCGGCGTGAAGACCGCGAAGACGCAGGGCGACCTGCTGGTCACGGTCCAGGTGGCCGTGCCGCAGAAGCTCAGCAAGAAGGCGAAGGAGGCGCTCGAGGCGTTCGCCGCCGAGAGCGACCACGAGGACGTGCGGGCGGGTCTCGCGCAACGCGCGGCGGAGTGACGCCGGGGCGTCGGGCGGCGGCGAGGGAGGTAGCGATGGTCACCGAGGACGCGCCGGTGCTGACCGTGTCGCAGGCGGCCCGGCTCGCGGGCATGCACCCTCAGACGCTGCGGCAGTACGACCGCCTCGGGCTGGTCACCCCGCGCCGGACCGCCGGCCGTGGCCGCCGCTACTCCCAGCGCGACGTGGCGCGCCTGCTCGAGGTGCAGCGCCTCGCACAGGTGGAGGGCATCAACCTCGCCGGGATCCGGCGCATCCTCGACCTGCAGGAGCACGTCGCCCAGCTCGAGGGTCGGCTCGCGGCGCTCGCCGTGCAGCCCGGCGGCCGGGTGTTCACGGCCGGCACGACGGGCGACGTCGTCGTCGTGCGCCGGGGTCAGCGCGTGCGCCGCGCGGAGCGGGCCGACGTCGAGGCCGAGGAAGGTGCGCTGGTGCTGTGGCGCCCGCACCGCCGCGGCTGACGTCTTTCCGCAACGCAATTCTTCGCTAATTCATAGAGCAATTGGTAAGGCTTTCCTCAGTGAATTCAATGTCGAATTCGCTGTGCATTTCCGTGGTGAGAGGAATATCGTGGTCGAAGGCGGCGAGAGCCGGCGTCGAGCGGCGAGGAGCGCACCATGAGCACGCTGATGGAGATGCCCGAGGTCACCGAGTGCACCGTCGAGGGCTGCGGCTACAACCACGACCACGGCTGCCACGCCGGGGCGGTGACGATCGCGGGGCACAGCGGCGACGCGGCGTGCGCCACGTTCATCCCGCTGAGCTCCAAGGGCGGCCTGGAGAAGGTCGTCGCCCACGTGGGCGCCTGCCAGCGCGGCGACTGCGTCCACAACACCGACCTCGAGTGCGCGGCCTCGGCCATCCGCGTGGGGCCCGGGCCCGACGACGAGAGCCACGCCGACTGCCTCACGTACGCCCCGCACTGACGCGGCACCCGCCCGGCCGGCGGGCCCGCCGGGCTGCTAGCGGGCCAGCTGCGTCAGCAGCTCGGCGGCCGCGGCGTGCGACGTCGGGAGGCGCTCCACCCACACCCGGGTGGGGCGCCTCAGCATGTCCTCGAGACCCATGAGCGCGGCGTTGCGCTCCACCACGCTGCGGGTGACCTTGGCCAGGTCCGGCACGTCGGTGTCCCGGCGGGACAGGACGGCGAACACACCGTCGGCGAGGGCGGCCATGGGGTGCCCCTCCCCGTAGACCTGCTCGAGCGCGCGGCCGACGGTCGCGGAGCGTGCGGCGCGGTCCCACGGGGCGAGGCCGTCGACCGCGACGTCGACGACGACGAGGCAGTGCGTGTCCGGCACGCCCCGGTCCGCGCCGACGGCGGCGCCGTAGGTCTCCCGCAGCCGCTCGGCGAGGTACTCGCGCGTCGGGAGGCCGGAGCCGGGGTCGCGCAGCGCGCCCAGCGCCGGCTCGGCGTCGCGGCCGCGCACCCACCCGACGGCCACCGCGCGGATCGCGTCCGGGTCCGGCGGTTGGTGGGTGGAGCGGTACAGGCACTCGACGTCGTCCAGCGTCTCGCCCAGGCCGACGCCGGCCCGCCCGCGCGCGGCGCCGAGGCGGTGGGCGGCCGCGTGCGGGGAACGACCCTCGTCGAAGGCCTCGACGAGCGCGTCGACGGCGGGGTGGTACCAGTCGTCGGGGCGCAGCCATACCTCGGCGAGGCTCGTCGCGCGCCAGCGGTCGATCACGTCCGAGACGTGCTCGGGCGCGTCCGGAGGCCCGCTCGTGGACCGGTTCATGATGATGGGACCGCCATGGGCAGCCATCATGACGCAGTTGTCCGGCACTTTCACCGCAAGTCACCCTCGGAGAGCCCTCTCCGCTGCCCCAGGCACGGAATGCTGCGGGAATCCTGCGGTGATCCTGGGCAATTTCACCCCTGGGGCCGCCCCGGGAAGCACGTAGAGTACGGGAGTCTGCGCGGTACGGGCGCGCAACAGTCAGAGCGAGGTCGGCCATGACGGACGTCTACGTGGGGTCGGACGACTCGGCGCGGAGCGACGCCGAGCTGATCCTCGACGTGCGTGGCGGAGACCTCGAGGCGTTCGGAGCCCTCTACACCCGGCACGTCCCGGCGGCGCGGGCCGTGGCCCGGCAGTACGCCCGGTCGTCGGTCGACGCGGACGACCTCGTGGCCGAGGCGTTCCACCGCGTGCTCGACGTGCTGCAGCACGGCGGCGGCCCCGACGCCACGTTCCGGGCCTACCTGCTCACCGTGGTGCGTCGCCTCGCCGCCGACCTCGCGCGGGGCGTGAAGCGCACCCGCCCGTCGTCCGACGACGGGATGTTCGAGGCCGCGCTCGGCCTCGTGGACGCCACCGACGTCGCCACGTTCGAGGGCTTCGAGCACTCCGTCGTGAAGAACGCCTACCAGGCGCTGCCGGAGCGCTGGCAGGCCGTGCTCTGGTACACGGAGATCGAGGGGCGCGCGCCGGCGGAGGTGGCGCCGATCCTCGGCCTGACGCCGAACGGCGTGTCCGCGCTCGCCTACCGGGCCCGCGAGGGGCTGCGGGTCGGCTACCTGCAGGAGCACCTCACGCACGCGCCCACCGACGGGTGCCGCGTGGTCAACCCGCTGCTCGGGGCGTACGTGCGCGGCGGCCTCGCCCGGCGCGAGGTCACGAAGGTCGACACCCATCTCGAGTCGTGCGGGGAGTGCCGGTCCCTCGTGCTCGAGCTCGGGGACATCGCGCACGGCATGCGGGCGGTCGTGGCCCCGCTGATCGTCGGGCTCGCGGGCCTCGCTGTCGTGGGAGCGCTACCCATCGGTGGCGCGCTCGGCGGTGCGCTCGGCGGGGCCGTCGCGACCGGGGGCGTCGGGGCCGGGAGCGTGGGGGCCGGGAGCGCCGTGGGAGCCGGCGGCGCCGTGGGTGCGGGGAGCGCCGGGAGCGTGGGCGTCGGTGCGGTCGCGGGCACCAGCTCGGCCGCGTCGGGCACGGTCGGCGCCACCGCGGTCGGGGGCGCGAGCATCACCGGCGGCGCGGGCCTCACGGGAGGCGCC
>NZ_JBHVBO010000035.1:0-26363 GCF_042668085.1 Isoptericola sp. NPDC057391
ACGGGTCGCCGAGGACGCCCCGGCGGGCCGCGGCGAGGCGTTCCTGCTGCAGGGCGGGGACTGCGCGGAGACGTTCGCCGACGCGAACGCGACCCGCATCCGCAACAAGATGCGCACCATCCTGCAGATGGCGGTCGTGCTCACCCACGGCGCCAGCACGCCGGTGGTCAAGATGGGCCGGCTCGCGGGCCAGTACGCCAAGCCGCGCTCGTCGGACGTCGAGACGCGCGACGGCGTGACCCTGCCCGCGTACCGGGGCGACATGGTCAACGGGCACGAGTTCACGACCGTCTCGCGCACGCCCGACCCGCGGCGCCTCGAGCAGGCGTACCGGATCTCGTCGGCGACGGCGAACGTCGTGCGGGCCTTCACGCAGGGCGGCCACGCCGACCTGCGCCGGGTGCACGAGTGGAACCGCGGCTTCATGCGCAACCCCGCCTTCGCGCGGTACGAGCGCACGGCCGCGGAGATCGACCGCGCGATCCGCTTCATGGAAGCGTGCGGGGCGGACTTCGACGCCCTGCGCTCCGTGGAGTTCTACCTCAGCCACGAGGCGCTCATCCTCGACTACGAGCGGGCGCTCACCCGGGTGGACGCCCGGTCCGGCGAGGCGTACGCGACGTCGGCCCACTTCCTGTGGATCGGCGAGCGCACCCGCCAGCTCGACGGCGCGCACGTGGAGTTCCTCTCGCGGGTCGCCAACCCGATCGGGGTCAAGCTCGGCCCGACGACGTCGGCCGACGACGCCCTCGCGCTGGCCACGCGGCTCAACCCGGCCAACGTCCCGGGCCGGCTCACGTTCGTCACCCGCATGGGCGCCGGCAGGGTGCGCGACGTGCTGCCCGAGGTGGTCGAGAAGGTCACCGCGGCGGGCGTGGCCGTGACCTGGGTGACCGACCCGATGCACGGCAACACGATCACCTCGGACAGCGGCTACAAGACGCGCCGGTTCTCCGACGTGCTCGACGAGGTGACCGGCTTCTTCGAGGTGCACCGCGCCCTGGGCACCGTGCCGGGCGGGCTGCACATGGAGCTCACGGGCGACGACGTCACCGAGGTGCTCGGCGGCAGCGAGGAGATCGACGACGCAGGGCTCGCGCTGCGGTACGAGACGCTCGTCGACCCGCGCCTCAACCACCAGCAGTCGCTCGAGATGGCCTTCCGCGTGGCGGAGATGCTCACGAGCTGGTGACGCGCGCCCTCGCCCGGGCGCTCACCAGATGGTGAGGGTGACCGTGCTGCCCTTCGGGGCCCTGCCGGTGGTGTCCTGGAACCGGACGGTGTCGAGGATGCCGCCCAGGTAGGTGTTCTCCTCGACCACGAAGCCGGCCTTCTCCAGCGCCTTGCGGGCCGGCTCGGTGTGCTTGCCCACGACGTTCGGCACCTCGACCAGGGGCGGGCCCTGGGAGATCGTCAGCGTGACGGTGTCCGTGCGGTGCGCGGTGGCGCCCTCCTTCGGGTCCTGCGCCAGCACGTGCCCCTTCGGGACGTCCTCGGAGTACTCGGGGTCGGCGAGCTCGACGACGAGCCCCAGCCCCTCCAGGTCCTCGACCGCCGCGTCCTTCTCCTTGCCCACCTCCTGCGGCACCTGCACCGGGGCGGGACCGTCCGAGACGGTGAGCGTCACGACCGTGTCGTGCCGCTGGCGCGAGCCCTCGTCCACCGACACGTCGAGCACCTCGCCACGACGGGCCTCGTCGTCGTACGACCGGGTCGGGTCGCCGACGGTGAAGCCCGCGTCCTCCAGGGCGGCGGTGGCGTCCTTGTCGCCGGCACCGACCAGGCCTTCCGGCACCGTGAGCATCTGCACGCCGCGGGACACGACCAGCTCCACCGAGCCGTCGGTGCGGACACGGTCGCCGGGCGCTGGCACGGTCGTGACGACCGAGCCCTCCGGGACGTCGTCGTCGAACGCGCGGCTCGTCGTCGTCTCGAGGCCCGCGTCCTCGAGCACGGCGCGGGCGTCCTGGGCGGCGACCCCGGCCACCCCCGAGGGCACCGAGGTCCAGGCGCCGGGGCCGTCCGCGAACCACCACCACGTGCCCAGCCCGCCGCCGGCGAGCACCAGCACGAGCGTGAGGGCCCACGCGACCGCGCGACGTCGCCGGGAGGGACGCCGGTACGCCTCCGTGGGCTGCTCGACGAGCCGGTCCGTGGGCTGCGCCGGCGCGCGCGCCGACACCTCCTGGAAGAACGCCGTCGGGATCTCGTCGACCGCGTCCGTCCCCGCGCGGCCGTCGTCCTCGTCGCCGTGCGCCGCGTCGCCCGGGCCGTCGGGGTCGGAGGACCCGGGCTCGGCGACGGCGGCGGGCGGCTCCGCCCGTCGCGCGAGCACGTTGTCGTCGAGCGCCGAGCGCAACGCCTCGACCGCCGCGAGCGCCGCGCCGGCGTCCGGCGGGCGCCGCTCGGCGTCCCGGGCCGCGAAGGACGCGACGAGCGCGTCGACCTCGGCGGGGAGCCAGTCCACGAGCGAGGACGGGGCCGGGAGGTCCTCGTGCACGTGGTGGAAGGCGACCTGGATCGGCGTCTCGCCCGCATAGGGCAGGGTGCCGGTGACCAGCTCGTACGCCAGCACCCCGACCGCGTAGACGTCGGTACGGGCGTCGCAGGTGCCGCTGGTGATCACCTCGGGCGCCAGGTAGGCGACCGTGCCCAGCACGGTGCCGGTGGCGGTGGTGGTCACCTCCGTGACGGCGCGGGCGAGGCCGAAGTCGGCGACCTTGACCCGCGCGCCCGGCACGGCGTCGCCGGGGGCGTCGTCCCGGGCGGGGTCCGGTGCGGGGTCCGGTGCGGCGTCGTCGCCGACGACGAGCACGTTCTCCGGCTTGACGTCCCGGTGGACCAGCCCCTTGCGGTGCGCGGCGGCGAGCGCGGCGAGCACCTGCGCGACGACGTCGAGCGCGCGGCCGAGGGTGAGCGTGCCCGACGCGTGCAGCTCGCGCCGCAGGTTGGTGCCCGGCACGTACTCCATGGCGAGGTAGCTGGTGTCGCCGTCGACGCCCTGGTCGTAGACCGCGACGACGCCGGGATGGGTGAGGCGGGCGGCGGCGCGCGCCTCCCGGCGGAAGCGGGACACGAACGCGGCGCCGTCCACGCCGTCCGCGAGGTGCGGGTGCATCACCTTGATCGCGACCTCGCGGTCGAGGCGGCGGTCGGTGGCCCGGTACACGGTGGCCATGCCCCCGCGGGCGACGCGCGCGACGATCTCGTACCGCCCGTCGACCAGGCGGCCGAGCATCGGGTCGGTCGTCGCGATGGCCACGCGACGAGTGTAGGGGTGCCCCGTTCGGCAGGCCCGTAGGCTGGCCCGGTGAGCGACACCACCGCGCCGGAGCCCGGCGCCCCCGGCACCGACAGCACCGACGACCGCACCGCCCTGGAGTCCCTCGTGGACGAGTGGCTCACCCTGCCCGACGTGGCGGAGGTCCTCGGCACCGACGTGAGCAAGGTGCGCGGCCTGGTCTCCGAGCGGACTCTCGTGGGGATCAAGCGGGGCGAGCGGAACACGTTCCAGGTGCCCGCCGCGTTCCTCGTGACGGACGACGGGGCTCCGCAGGTGCTCCGCACGCTGCGCGGCACGGTCCTGGTGCTCTCCGACGTCGGGCTGGACGACGCCGCCATCCTGCGCTGGTTGTTCGAGACGGAGCCCTCGATCGGCGCCGCCCCGATCCGGGAGCTGCGCGCCGGACGCCGCGCCGAGGTGCGGCGGGTGGCCCAGGCGCTGCTCTGACGCCGGGTTGCTCCGGGGGTTGCTCCGGTCGGGTCAGGCCGCCCGGTCGACGGCGGCCCGCGCCAGGTCCAGGAGGACCTCGCGGCCCGGCTCGGCGAGCCCGGCCGTGGACAGGGCGTCCAGAGCGCCGTCCGCGAGCGTGTCGATGAGGGTCTCGACGCCGTCGAGCGCCCCCGAACCGGCGATGACCCCGCGCAGCCGCTCGACGGTCGCGGCGTCGAGGGCCGGGTCGCCGAGGTGCGCGACGACGAGGTCGCGGTCGGCGGCCCCCGCGGCGGCCAGCGTGCGGGCCATCAGCACCGTGCGCTTCCCCTCGCGCAGGTCGTCGCCGGCGGGCTTGCCCGTCACGGAGGGGTCGCCGAACACGCCGAGCACGTCGTCGCGGAGCTGGAACGCCTCACCGAGCGGTAGCCCGGCGTCCGAGACGGCCGTGACGCGCGCGGGCGACGCCCCGGCGAGGACCGCACCGAGCACGAGCGGACGCTCCACCGAGTAGCGTGCCGACTTGGCGCGCAGCACGTCCCGGGCCCGCTCCTCGTCGGCCGCGGGGTCCAGGCCCCAGGGCTCGGCCTGCACGAGCACGTCCAGGTACTGGCCCACGACCACCTCGGTCTGCATGGCGTCGAACAGCGAGCGGGCCGCGGCCGCGCGGTCGGCGGGCAGGTCGGCGACGGCGGCCGCCATCTCGCGCTGGCACGCGACGAGGCACAGGTCGCCGAGCAGGATCGCGGCGGACGTGCCGAAGCGCTCGGCCGATCCCGCCCAGCCGGCGCCGGTGTGCCGGGCCTCGAAGGCGCGGTGCGCGGTGGGCTCGCCGCGGCGCGTGTCCGACGCGTCCATGACGTCGTCGTGCAGGAGGGCGGCGGCCTGGAACAGCTCGAGCGCCGCCCCGGCCCGCACCACCGCGTCCCGCTCGGGGCCGTCCGCCGCGCCGCCGTGGGCGCGGTAGGACCAGTAGCAGAACGCCGCGCGCAGCCGCTTGCCCCCGCGCAGCAGCACGGCGGCCTGGTCGGTCAGCGCGGCCGCCGGGGCGCCGATCGCGGCGACCTCCTGGGCGAGGGTGTCGAGGTGCTCCTCGACCCGGGTGTCGACGTCGGTGCGGAGGTTCTCGAGGTCGACCAGCGACGCGGCGGAGGGCATGCCGACAGCCTATGCGCCCGGCCAGGAGGTCCGGACGGGCGAGGCCCGTCAGCGGGCCCCGTCAGCCGACGACGACGGAGCCGCTGACCGTCACCAGGCGGCGCTCGCCGTCGTCGAGCACGCCGAGGGTGACGGACTCCACGACCGGACCGGCGTCCTTCTTCCCCTGCTCCTTCCCCCGCGGCGTGCTCTCGCGGCCGAAGGTGGTCTGGGCGGTGAGGCCGGAGAAGCTCGACGTGCCGGACTCCTCGAAGCCTGCCTTGCGGAGCCGCGTCGCGAGCTGGTCGATGACCTCCTGCGTGCTGCGCTGCGTGGCGAGGTTGAGGGTGACGTCGGTGAGCCCGCCCTCGCCCGCGGCGGCCGAGCTGGCGAGGACCGTCGCGTCCTCGGGAGCCCCGAGCAGCTCCTCGGGGAACCCGTCGGCGTACCCGCCGACCGTCGTGTCCGGGTCGAACGTGGGCAGGGCTGACGCGTCGTCCGGTGCCGGCTCCGGGGCAGGGGCGTCGGTGGCGCCGCGCACCCCGACGCCGGAACCGTCGTCGCCGGTGGCGGAGACGTCGTCGTCCGGGCCGGCGTCGCCGAGCAGACCGCAGCCGGACAGCGCGAGGAGCGCCGTGAGCGCCGCTGCCCCGACGCCGCGCGCGCCCGGCCCGGGCGCAGTTCCCGCCCGGGGGCGACGCGGACGACGGGGGAGCGAGGGCACGGCGCCTACCGTAGCGGCCCGTGGCGACCCCGCCGCACCCCGAGTCAGGGGACAGCTCAGCACGGACAGCACGGGACAGCACGTGACGTCTGGGACGTCTCACGGCGGCGCGGACTTGGGAGCCTGCCCCCAGCGCGGTGC
This sequence comes from Isoptericola sp. NPDC057391, assembly GCF_042668085.1. NCBI lineage: Bacteria > Bacillati > Actinomycetota > Actinomycetes > Micrococcales > Promicromonosporaceae > Isoptericola > Isoptericola sp. NPDC057391. The sequence continues at coordinate 5,715 of NZ_JBHVBO010000035.1, forward strand.
CGTCCACAGCCGGGCGCCACGCGCCGCCGCGGCCCGCGGCCGTGCACTGGGATCGACCCCATGGACGCCGCATACGCCACCGACCGCGCCGGGGAGCCCGGCCTCGCCTTCGACACCCCGCTCGTGCTCCGATCCTCGTGCGACCTGCTCGCGGCCGTGCCGTACCTGCTGGGGTTCCGTCCCCGGGAGTGCCTGGTCGTCGTCGCGGTCACCGAGGACGGACGGGTCGGCCTCGTCGCGCGGACCGGCCTGGCCGACCCCGACGAGCCCTCGGGCGGGCCCGGGGACGAGGCGGACGGCGGGACGAGCGGCAGCGCGGGCGTCGTCGCCCGCGCGGTCGCGCGGGTCGGGGCGCGCCTGGCGCTCGTGGTGCTCTACACGGCGTCCCCGCCGGACGAGGTCCGGGCGCGAGAGGCGGCGGTCGTGGGGGCGCTGGAGGAGTCCCTGGGCCCGACGGTCGACGTGGAGGCCTGGCTGGTGGGTCCGGACGGCTACCGCGGCCTCGACTGCGTGGACCCCGCGTGCTGCCCGGCGCGAGGACGACCCGTGAGCGAGCTCGAGCACGGCGAGGTGGGGGCGGCGTTCGTGGTCGCCGGGCGCGTCATCGCGGCCTCGGAGCAGGAGGCGCACCGGGTCCGCGCGCTGCCGGCGGGCGTGCGCGGCCGCGTCGCGAAGGCGGCCGTGCGGGCGGAACGGACGCGCGCCGCGGCGGCCGACGCGGCGCGCGACGCGCTGGGGCGCTGGCGTGCCGAGGCCTACGGGGTCTGGTGCGACCTAATGCGCCACGCGGCGGCGGAGCTGCGCACCTGCCCCGCCGGCGACGTCGAGCTCCCGCCGGCACGCCTCGGCCGCCTGGCGGTGGCGCTCGCGGACGTCCGGGTCCGCGACGCCGTGCTGCTGTCGCTGGTGCCGGGCGGCCGGGAGGCGGCGGACCGGACGGCGCGGGCGGGCGGGGACGGCGACGTCGCGCCCGACGTGGAGGCGGCCACGGCCCGCGCGATCGCCCGGGTGGTGGACCCGCGGGTCGGGGTGCCGCCCGACGGGGCGACCGCCGACGCCGCGCGGCTCGTGCTGGAGCAGCTGGTGGGCGGCGCGCCGCGGCGGTGGCACGCGCCGCCACTCGCGCTGCTGGGCTTCCTGGCGTGGTGGCGGGGCGACGGGTGGCTCGCGGCCCGGCGGGTGCGCGAGTCCGCGAGGCAGGACCCCACCTACCGGCTGGCAGCGCTCGTCGCCGGCGTGCTGGAGGCGGCGGTGCCGCCCGGCTGGGTGAGCGCGGCGGGAGGACCAGCCTCGGAAGCAGCGGACGGCCGGGCCGGTGCCGGCGAGGGGGCCCTGGCGGCCGATGCGGACGGCGTCGCCGGTGTGGCCGGTGTGGCCCGGCCGACGGTCGGGTAGCGTGCCCCCATGGCGATCGTCGTCGGACTCCTGAGCACGGCCGAGGGACAGGCGGCACTCGCCGCAGCGAAGCGCGAGGCGCACGAGCGGTCGGTCCCGCTCACGGTCGTCGTCACCCGGGACGACGGCGGGCCCGAGAGGCAGGCGGTCGAGGACGACCTGGCCTCCTCGGGGCTCGCCTACGCGGTGGTGGGCGGCACGGGAGACCTCGCCGAGGACCTCGTGCGCACGGCGCAGGAGGCGGGCGCCGAGCTCATCGTGGTGGGGCTGCGCCGACGCAGCCCGGTGGGCAAGCTGATCCTCGGGTCCGGCGCGCAGCGCATCCTGCTCGAGGCGCCCTGCCCGGTCCTGGCGGTCAAGCCGTGACGACACGCGCGCCCGTGCCGCCGTGCGGTGTGACGCTCGCGACCGTCCTCGGGCGGCCGGGCGTGACGACGCGCAGGGTCCGGGGCCGCCCGGCCGCCTGGAGATTCGCCCGCCGTTCCGCCCGTGCGGCCGGGAATCTTCGTGGCGCCCCGGACGTTGAGCCAGGACCGGGGAACGGACGACGTGGGTACGGGACTGGGCGCAGGAGCCCGTGGTGCCCTTCCGTCGCGGATGTCGCCGGTACAATAGAGGTGTCCGCCTGAGCCACGACAGTCCGAGTCGGAGGCCTTGACGGCGGTGCACCGTCCCCTCGAATGCCGAAAGGTCGGTTTGTGGCGTCCACTGCGCAGAACCCTGCACTTCCCCGCGAGTTCGAGCACCCTGCCCTGCAGGGGCTGCTCGCTCGAGGCACCGCCGACGGCCGGGTCGACGCCGAGAGCTTCCGCGCTGCCTGCGAGAACGCCGCGGTGGCGGACCCCAAGCGTCTGAAGGCGGTCCTGCGCGCCTTCGCGACCGCCGGGGTGGAGATCGGTGTGCCGACGGCCACCAAGGTCGCCGCCGCCAGCGCGAGCCGGGGGACGACGACCCGTGCGAAGGCGCCGGCGGCTCGGCCTGCGAGCGCGGTGAAGTCCTCGACCGTGACGAGCTCCTCCGTGAAGTCGGCGGCCTCGACGGACGACGAGGAGGCCGAGGCGGCGGCCGCGGCCAAGAAGCCCGCGGCCAAGGGAGGCGCGACCAAGGCGGCCGGCACCAAGGCGGCCAAGGGCGCGAAGCCGGCCCGCGGCCGGAAGGCGGCGTCGAAGGACGAGCCCGCCCCCGAGGACGCCGAGGACGTCGAGATCGACGACGTGACCGAGGGCGACGACGAGCCGGAGAACGAGGCTGTCGAGCAGCCCGCCGCCAAGGGCGGCAAGGCCGGCACCGGCAAGGGCGAGGACGAGGAGACCGGCTTCGTCGTCTCGGACACCGACGACGACGACCAGCCCGCGCAGCAGGTCGTCACGGCGGGCGCGACCGCCGACCCCGTCAAGGACTACCTCAAGCAGATCGGCAAGGTCGCGCTCCTGAACGCCGAGCAGGAGGTCGAGCTCGCCAAGCGCATCGAGGCCGGCCTGTTCGCCGAGGAGCGCCTGTCGAAGGACTACGCCACCTACGACAAGACGAAGGCGAGCGCCGACGAGCGCCGGATGTACCGCGACCTGCGGTGGATCGCGCACGACGGCAAGCGCGCCAAGAACCACCTGCTCGAGGCGAACCTGCGTCTCGTCGTCTCCCTCGCCAAGCGCTACACCGGCCGCGGCATGCTGTTCCTGGACCTGATCCAGGAGGGCAACCTCGGTCTGATCCGCGCGGTCGAGAAGTTCGACTACACCAAGGGCTACAAGTTCTCGACGTACGCCACCTGGTGGATCCGGCAGGCGATCACCCGCGCGATGGCCGACCAGGCCCGCACCATCCGCATCCCGGTGCACATGGTCGAGGTCATCAACAAGCTGGCCCGCGTGCAGCGTCAGATGCTCCAGGACCTGGGCCGCGAGCCCACCCCGGAGGAGCTGGCCAAGGAGCTGGACATGACCCCCGAGAAGGTGGTCGAGGTCCAGAAGTACGGTCGTGAGCCCATCTCGCTGCACACCCCGCTGGGCGAGGACGGCGACAGCGAGTTCGGCGACCTCATCGAGGACTCCGAGGCCGTGGTCCCGGCCGACGCCGTGAGCTTCACGCTGCTGCAGGAGCAGCTGCACCAGGTGCTCGACACCCTGTCGGAGCGCGAGGCGGGCGTCGTCTCCATGCGCTTCGGCCTCCAGGACGGACAGCCCAAGACGCTGGACGAGATCGGCAAGGTCTACGGGGTGACCCGCGAGCGGATCCGCCAGATCGAGTCCAAGACGATGTCGAAGCTGCGGCACCCGTCGCGGTCCCAGGTGCTGCGCGACTACCTGGACTGATCCGCACCGCAGGAGCACGCCGTCACGAGAGCCCCGGTACCCGTCGGTACCGGGGCTCTCGTGCGTCCGCGACCGGACGGGTCGTGCGCGCGGCGGCTAGCGGACGTCGTCGACGGCCCCCCACCGCGACGACGGGTCGAGGACACCGGCGGGGTCGAGACGTCGGCGCAAGGCCACGAGGCGGTCATAGGTCGCCGGCCCGTACGACTCGCGCACCAGCGCGGCGGACACGTCGTCCCGGGGACCGGCGAAGTTGAGCAGCGAGCCGCCGGTGGCCCACGGCGCCAGCGCGTCGTGCACCGCCTGCAGGTGGTCGGCGGCGTCGGGCGGCCCCACCGGGCTGCCGAGCGCCCCGGTGAACAGGGTGCAGGCGGCGTCCCGCCCGCCGACGGCGTTCGCCACGGCCGGAGGCCGGGCCGCCGCGCCGCCCAGGAGGCGGATCTCCGCCGCGAGGACGGGGGAGTCGGGCGGCACCGCCCCGAGGAACGCGTCGACCGTGTGCTCGGTGAGCTCGCCCAGCAGGCCGCCTCGCTCGACGAACGGCATCGGGTCGTCCGGGTCCGCGTGCACGGCCCCGATCCGGTCGTACGGCAGGTCGCCGACCGCGTCGAGGATCGGTGTCGCCACGCTCCGCAGGTCGGCCACGAGGGGGTCGGGGGCGGCGAGGTGTCCGTGCCGGACGTAGCGCACCACGAGCACCGCGCGCCCGCGCAGCGGTTCGGGCACGTCGGGCAGCGGCGGCAGGTTCAGCCGCGCGACCGAGGTGGAGACGTCGTCGGCGAGCGTCGGGGTGTGCTCGCGCCACCGGTGCAGCACGGCGGGCGCGTCGTCGACGTCGAACCAGAGGGTGCCCGCGCGCACGACGGACAGGGGGAACAGGTCGAACGTCATCGAGACGACCACGCCGAACGCGCCGCCGCCGCCGCGCAGGGCCCAGAAGAGGTCGGGATGCTCGCTCGCCGTCGCGGTGACGAGGTCGCCCGCCGGGGTCACGACGTCCAGGGAGCGCACGTGGTCCGCGGCGAAGCCGAACGTGCGCGCCAGCGGGCCGAGGCCGCCGCCGAGCGTGTAGCCGACCACCCCGACGTGCGGGGACGACCCGCACAGCCCGCCCAGCCCGAACGGTGCGCCGGCCTCCAGCACGGCGGCCCAGGGGACGCCGGGGCCGACGGTGGCGGTGCGCCTGCCGGGGTCGACGTCGAGCCGGTCGAGCGCGGACACGTCGAGAAGGAGCTCGTCGGGGCCGGTCGCCGGCGCGCCGTGACCCGTGGAGCGGACGCCCACGCCGACGCCGTGGGCGGCCGCGGACCGGACGGTCGCGACGACGTCCGCGACGCTGGCCGCCCGGACGAGCAGTGCCGGCCGGTGCGCGATCGCGAGGTTGAAACCCGGGAGCGCGGCGCCGTAGGCGGGCTCGCCGGGCTGCAGGACGTCGCCGTCGAGCGCGCGCGCCAGCGCGGCTCGCAGGCGGGCGGTCCGCGGCAGGTCGCGGACGGTGGGGGCTGCGCTGTCGCTCATGGTCTCTCCTGGAGCTCGGGACTGTACCGAGAGGAGAGAGGCGGGCGGCCGGGCAGTCGTGACGGCGGCGCCGGGGGACACGCGGGTGAAACGCAGCGGTCTGCCGTGGACGCACGAGAGCCCCGCACCATGGTGCGGGGCTCTCGAGGTTCGTCCGTCGTGGCGGGTCAGCGCGCCCCGTGCTCCTCGTGGAGACGGTCCGTCTCGTCCTGGACGTGGACGGCGACACCCTGGTAGGCGTCCGCGTGCGCGCGTGCGTGGTGCCCGCAGAAGAGGAGCTCTCCGACAGGCAGGACCACTCGCACGTACGCCTGGGCGCCGCAGCGGTCGCAGCGGTCGGCGGCGGTCAGCGGCTGGGTCGGTTCGGTCGTCGTGGTGCTCACATGACCATCCAACCAGACCGGTGGCCCGGAGCATCCCGGACCCGGGCCGGGTTCGCTCCCGGCATAGCGGCGTGGAGCACACGGAACACCCGTTCGAGTCGTCTACCCTCGTTCCCGTGACAGCCACCTCCGAGTCCGGGTACACCGCGCGCCACCTGTCGGTCCTCGAGGGCCTCGAGGCGGTGCGCAAGCGCCCCGGCATGTACATCGGGTCCACGGACTCGCGCGGCCTCATGCACTGCCTGTGGGAGATCATCGACAACTCGGTCGACGAGGCCCTGGGCGGGTTCGCCACCGCCATCCGCGTCGTCCTGCACGCGGACTCCTCGGTGACGGTGGAGGACGACGGCCGCGGCATCCCGGTGGACGTCGAGCCCAAGACGGGGCTCACGGGCGTCGAGGTGGTCTTCACCAAGCTGCACGCGGGCGGCAAGTTCGGCGGCGGCTCGTACACGGCGTCGGGCGGCCTGCACGGCGTCGGAGCCTCGGTGGTGAACGCGCTCTCGGCGCGGCTCGACGTCGAGGTCGACCGCGGCGGCAAGACCTACGGCATGACGTTCCACCGCGGCGAGCCGGGCGTGTTCTCGGACCCGGCCTCCGGACCGTCGCCGGAGTCGCCGTTCGAGCCGTTCGTGTCCGGGTCGGAGCTCGCGGTCGTCGGCAAGGCCAAGCGCGGCGTCACCGGCACGCGGGTGCGGTACTGGGCCGACCGGCAGGTGTTCCCCAAGACGGCGGTGTTCAGCTACGACGAGCTCGTCACGCGCGCCCGCCAGACGACGTTCCTCGTGCCCGGCCTGCGGATCACGGTGCGCGACGAGCGCGGGCTGCCGGGCACGCCGGGGGAGACGGGCCCGCACGAGGAGGTCTTCCAGCACGACGGCGGCGCGGTGGACTTCGTCGAATTCCTCGCGCCGGACGCGCCGGTGACCTCGACGTGGCAGCTCAAGGGCAGCGGCCACTTCACCGAGACGGTGCCGGTGCTGGACTCCCGCGGCCACATGTCGCCGCAGGAGGTGCAGCGCGACTGCGAGGTGGACGTCGCCCTGCGCTGGGGCGGCGGGTACGACACCGAGGTCCGCACGTTCGTCAACATCATCGCGACGCCCAAGGGTGGCTCCCACCTGTCCGGGTTCGAGCAGGGCCTGCTCAAGACGGTCCGCAAGCAGATCGAGGCGAACGCGCGTCGCCTGAAGGTCTCGACGAAGGACGCGGCCGAGCGCATCGAGAAGGACGACGTCCTCGCCGGCCTCACCGCCGTGGTCACGGTGCGGCTCGCGGAGCCGCAGTTCGAGGGCCAGACGAAGGAGGTGCTCGGCACCGCGCCGGTGCGGGCCATCGTGTCGCGCGTCGTCGAGAAGGAGCTGGGCGCCCTGCTCACGTCGTCCAAGCGCGACGAGAAGGCGCAGGCGGCGCTGCTGCTCGAGAAGGTCGTGGCCGAGATGCGCGCCCGCGTCACGGCGCGCAAGCAGAAGGAGATCTCCCGGCGCAAGAACGCCCTCGAGGCGTCATCCCTGCCGGCGAAGCTCGCGGACTGCCGCAGCGACGACGTGAACCGCAGCGAGCTGTTCATCGTCGAGGGCGACAGCGCCCTCGGCACGGCCAAGCTGGCCCGCTCGAGCGACTTCCAGGCGTTGCTGCCGATCCGCGGCAAGATCCTCAACGTCCAGAAGGCGTCGATCAGCGACATGCTGCGCAACGCGGAGTGCGCCGCGATCATCCAGGTGCTCGGCGCCGGCTCCGGCCGGTCCTTCGACCTGGACGCCGCCCGCTACGGCAAGATCGTGCTGATGACGGACGCCGACGTCGACGGCGCGCACATCCGCACCCTGCTGCTCACCCTCTTCTACCGGTACATGCGGCCGATGCTGGAGGCGGGCCGCGTGTTCGCCGCCGTCCCGCCGCTGCACCGGGTGGAGGTGCTGGGCAGCGGCCGTCGCAAGAACGAGTACCTGTACACGTACTCGGAGGCGGAGCTCACCGCGACCCTGAAGAAGCTGGATCGGGCCGGGCGCCGGTACAAGGAGGACATCCAGCGCTACAAGGGCCTGGGGGAGATGGACGCCGACCAGCTCGCCGAGACCACCATGGACCCGCGGCACCGCACGCTGCGCCGCGTCACGGTGGAGGGCGCCGAGGCCGCCGAGCGTGTGTTCGAGCTGCTCATGGGCAGCGACGTCGCGCCACGCAAGGAGTTCATCGTCGCCGGGGCGAGCACGCTCGACCAGTCGCGGATCGACGCCTGACCCCGTCGGGTCGCCGTCCGCATGGCGGCCCGAGCGGCGGGTGCGCTCCGGTGGTGGTTACCCTCTGGCCGTGAAGACCGCACCGCGCCGGACGGCGCCACGACTGCTCGCACTCCTGCCCGCGCTGGCCCTGACCACAGGGTTCGTGGCCGGGTGCTCGGAGGGCGGCTCCTCGGACGGCGCGTCGCCCTCGGTCTCCGCGTCGGTGGAGGCCACCGGGCAGGTGGCCGAGAACGTCGGCAAGTTCTCCTACGAGGGCGAGGACGGCAAGACCGCTCTCGAGCTGCTGCAGGAGAAGGACCCCGGCGCGCAGGTGCAGGGCGAGGGCGAGCAGGCCTACGTCACCGCGATCCGCGGGCGCGAGGCCGACCCGGCGACGGAGTTCTGGGGCCTGTACGTCGACGACGAGATGGCCCAGGTCGGCGCGGGAGCGCTCGAGACCAAGGACGGGCAGACCATCACCTGGAAGCTCGAGGAGATCCAGCAGTGACCGCCGCGACCTCCCGCCTGGACGCCCCGCTCCCGGCCCGCGAGCTCGTGCACCGGTGGTGGCGCCCCGCGCTGGCGGTGCTGCTCGTCGCGGGCGCCGTCGTCTGGCGGCTGGTGCGGGCCGACCTCGGCGCGCCGCCGAACCTCGAGCTCTCGACCGCCGCGGCGTTCGCCGCCGCCGGCCTGCTGCGCCACCGGCTCGCGATGCTCGCGCCGCTGGTCGTGGTCGCGCTGAGCGACGTCCTGCTCGGCAACTCGTCGGTGCTGGTGTTCACGTGGACCGCGTGGGCCGTGATCGGCGCCGGCGCCTGGTGGGCCGGCCGCACCCGGGGTGCGACCGGCCGCCTGGTCGCCGCGCTCGGCCTCGGCGTCGGCGGCTCGCTGTTCTTCTACCTGTGGACCAACGCCGGCGTGTGGTGGCTCGGCCGGGGCACGTTCTACCCCGAGGGCCTGGACGGCCTGCTGGCCAGCTACGTCGCCGGGCTGCCGTTCCTGCGCCCGATGCTGCTGGGCAACCTCGTGCTGGTCCCGCTCGCGGCCGGGCTCGTCGCCCTGGTGGCGCGGCTGGAGCGTGCCTGGGGGGCCGCCCCCGCGGCGGTCGCCGCGCGATAGCCTCGGGGGAGAACCGACCGTCACGACAGGAGGCGACCGATGCCTGCCGACCGGATCCGCCGGATGACCTTCGCCAGCATCTACCCGATGTACGTGCAGAAGGTGGAGCGCAAGGACCGCAGCACCGACGACCTCGACCGCGTCCTCACCTGGCTCACCGGCTACGACGACGCCGGCCTCGAGAAGGCGATCGCCGACGAGGTGGACCTGGAGACGTTCTTCGCCCAGGCGCCCGCGATGAACCCGAACGCGACGCTCATCACCGGGGTGATCTGCGGCGTGCGCGTCGAGGACATCGACGACCCGCTGATGCAGGAGATCCGCTGGATGGACAAGCTCGTCGACGAGGTCGCCAAGGGCAAGAAGATGACCTCGATCCTGCGCGGGGACCAGGCCGCCTAGCGAGGCAGCCGCAAGCCCATGGTCAGCCCCCACGGCTGGTGCTCCAGCGTGCGGAAGCCCAGGTGCTCGTAGAAGCCGATGGCGCGCACGTTCCGGCCGCCGACGCCGAGGTGGATGCCCGGCGCGCCGGTGGCGGCCACGGCGTCGAGCACCGCCTCGAGCACGCGGCGGCCGCGGCCGCCGCCCTGCGCCTTCGGGAGCAGGTCCACGTGCAGGTGCGCGGGGTACTCCGCGAGCCACGGGGCGTCGGTGCGCGACGGCGCGTGGATCGTGCGCAGCAGCCGGGCGTCCGGCGACTCGTCGTCGTCCGCGGGGACGGCGTAGCGGGCACGCAGCGCCGGCCACCAGCTCGCCTCGCAGCGGCGCTCGAAGTCCGTGGTGCTCGCGGTGGCCACGCAGTAGCCGACCGCGGTGCCGTCCGGGCGGCGCAGCACGCGCGCCAGCTCGGGCTCCAGCTCGAGGTACGCCCCGAGGTAGACGTGGCCGAGGAGGTCGCCGTCGGCGTACAGGTCGGTCGCGTCCTCGCCCGAGTCGCCGGTGCGCAGGCACACGGCGTAGAGGTCGTCGCGGTCGGCGGGGCGGTAACGGTCCACCTCCGTCGTGGGACGGGCGGTGTCGGCGGGGGTCGTGACCTCGTGTCGGGGCTGCGCGCTCATGGTCGTATCGTCCCTGGTCGCGGCCGAGACGTCGAACCCTCGGTGTGCAGCTTCGTCCGTGGGACCTCGGGCGTCGTGCTCCGCCATGCCCGCGAGACATGCGTCCGCGTCACACGCTGAAGTACTTGGCCTCGGGGTGGTGGAAGACGAACGCGTCGGTGGACTGCTCGGGGTGCAGCTGCAGCTCGTCGGACAGCGTCACCCCCACGCGCTCGGGGCGCAGCAGCTCGACCACCTTGCGACGGTCCTCCATGTCGGGGCACGCGGGGTAGCCGAGGGAGAAGCGGGCGCCGCGGTACTGCAGCTTGAACAGGCCCTCGACGTCGGCGGGCTCCTCGCCCGCGAAGCCGAGCTCGTCGCGCACGCGGGAGTGCCAGAACTCGGCCAGCGCCTCGGTGAGCTGCACGGACAGGCCGTGCAGCTCCATGTACTCGCGGTAGGCGTTCGCCTCGAAGAGCTTCGCGGTGTGCCCCGAGACGGCGTCGCCGACGGTGACGAGCTGCACGGGCAGCACGTCGAACCGGCCGGTCTCCTCGGCGAACGACCGGGGCCGGACGAAGTCCGCCAGGCACAGGTGCCGGTCGCGGCGCTGGCGCGGGAACCGGAACCGCAGCCGCTCCGTGCCCGGCTCGCCGCCGGAGCCGCCGTCGGGCCCGTCGTGGTGCGCCACCACGACGTCGTCGCCGTCGGACCACACGGGGAAGTACCCGTACACGACGGTGGGGTCCATGATCTGGTCGGTGCGCACGCGCTCGAGCCAGGCGGCCAGGCGGGGCCGGCCCTCGGTCTCCACCAGCTCCTCGTACGACGCGCCGTCGTCCCCGCGCCCGGGCTTGAGCCCCCACTGGCCCATGAACGTCGCGCGCTCGTCGAGGAACGCCGCGTAGTCGGCGAGCTGGACGCCCTTGACCACGCGGGTGCCCCAGAACGGCGGGGTGGGCACGGGGTTGTCGGCGGCGACGTCGGAGCGCGCGGGCAGGTCCTCCGGCGCGGTCTCGGTGACCGTGACGACGCCGTGCCGCCGCTTGCGCAGCGCGGGCAGTCCGACGGACTCCGGGTCCGCGCCGCGCGCGATCGCGACGAGCGGCTCCATGAGGCGCAGGCCCTCGAAGGCGTCCTTCGCGTACCGGACGGTGCCGGGGAACGCGGACGCGAGGTCGTCCTCCACGTACGTGCGGGTCAGGGCCGCGCCGCCGAGCAGCACAGGCCAGCGCTTCTCCAGCCCGCGGGAGACCAGCTCCTCGAGGTTCTCCTTCATCACGACCGTCGACTTCACGAGCAGCCCGGACATGCCGATGACGTCGGCGTCGTGCTCCTCGGCGGCCTCGATCATGGCGCTCACCGGCTGCTTGATGCCGATGTTCACCACCGTGTAGCCGTTGTTGGTGAGGATGATGTCCACGAGGTTCTTGCCGATGTCGTGCACGTCGCCGCGCACGGTGGCCAGCACGACCGTCCCCTTGGACCGGCCCTCGCCGCCCTCGACCTTCTCCATGTGCGGCTCGAGCAGCGCCACCGCGGTCTTCATCACCTCGGCCGACTGCAGCACGAACGGCAGCTGCATCTGTCCCGAGCCGAACAGCTCGCCCACGACCTTCATGCCGCCCAGCAGGTGGGTGTTGACGATGTCGAGGGCCTTCATGCCGCCGGCCAGCGCCTCGTCGACGTCCTCCTCGAGCCCCTTGCGCGCGCCGTCGACGATCCGGCGCTCCAGCCGCTCGCCGACGGGCAGCGCCGCGAGCTCCGCGGCGCGCTGGTCGCGCAGGGCGGTGGCGTCGACGCCGCTGAAGAGCTCGAGCAGGTGCGCCAGCGGGTCGTGCACGAGGTTGCCCTCGTCGTCGTACCGGCGCCGGTCCCACACCAGGTCCTCGGCGGCCCCCCACTGCTCGTCGGGGATGGCGTTGCGGGGCAGGATCTTCGCGGCGTGCACGATGGCGGAGTCGAGGCCCGCCTGCGTCGCCTCGTGCAGGAACACCGAGTTGAGCACGGTGCGCGCGGCCGGGTTGAGGCCGAACGACACGTTCGAGACGCCGAGCGTGGTGTGCACGCCGGGGAAGCGGGTGGTGATCTCGCGGATCGCCTCGATCGTCTCGATGGCGTCGCGCCGCGTCTCCTCCTGGCCCGTGGCGATGGGGAAGGTCAGGGCGTCGACGATGATGTCGTCCACCCGCATGCCCCAGTCGCCCGTGAGCTGCTCGATCAGGCGGGTGGCGATCGCGACCTTGCCGTCCTTGGTGCGCGCCTGCCCCTCCTCGTCGATGGTCAGCGCGACGACGGCGGCGCCGTGCTCCTGCACGAGCGGCATGATCCTGGCGTAGCGCGAGCCGGGGCCGTCACCGTCCTCGAAGTTCACCGAGTTCACGACGGCGCGGCCGCCGAGCAGTTCGAGGCCCGCCTGCAGCACGGCCGGCTCCGTGGAGTCGATCACCAGCGGCAGCGTGGACGCCGACGCGAGCCGCGAGACGACCTCGCGCACGTCCGCGACGCCGTCGCGTCCCACGTAGTCGACGCAGACGTCGAGCAGGTGCGCGCCGTCGCGGGTCTGGGCGCGGGCGATGTCCACGACGTCGTCCCAGCGGCCTTCGAGCATCGCCTCGCGGAACGCCTTCGAGCCGTTGGCGTTGGTGCGCTCGCCGATGGCCAGGTACGACGTGTCCTGGCGCAGGTCGGTGTGCGAGTAGAGGGACGCGACGCCGTTCTCGCGCTTCGGGTCCCGGTCGGGCAGCTCCCGGCCGCGCACGGCCTCGACCACCTGGCGCAGGTGCTCCGGTGTGGTGCCGCAGCAGCCCCCGACCAGGCCGAGCCCGAACTCCTGCACGAACTGCGTGTGCGCCGCGGCCAGCTCCTCGGGGGTGAGCGGGTAGACGGCGCCGTGCGGCCCCAGCTCCGGCAGGCCCGCGTTGGGCATGCAGGTCACCGGGACCTCGCTGTGCCGCGCGAGGTGGCGCAGGTGCTCGCTCATCTGGTCCGGGCCCGTGGCGCAGTTCAGGCCGATCGCGTCGACGCCGATCGCCTGGAGCGTGGTGAGCGCGGCGCCGATCTCCGACCCCATGAGCATGGTGCCGGTGGTCTCGACGGTGACGGAGACGATGACGGGCACCGACCGGCCGACCTCGGCGATCGCGTCGTGACAGCCCGTGACGGCGGCCTTCGCCTGCAGCAGGTCCTGGCTGGTCTCCACGAGCAGCGCGTCCGCGCCGCCCTCGAGCAGGCCCGCCGCCTGCTCGGCGAACGTCGCGCGCAGGTGGGCGTACGTGGTGTGCCCCAGGCTCGGCAGCTTGGTGCCCGGCCCCATCGAGCCGAGCACCCAGCGCGGGTGGTCGTCGGTCGCGAACGCGTCGGCCCGGCCGCGGGCCAGGGCCGCGCCCGCCCGGGCGAGCTCGCGGATGCGGTCGTCGATGCCGTAGTCGGACAGGTTCGACCAGTTGGCGCCGAAGGTGTTGGTCTCGATCGCGTCGACGCCCACCTCGAGGTACTCGTCGTGCACCGACCGGATGATGTCCGGTCGGGAGACGTTGAGGATCTCGTTGCAGCCCTCGTGCCCCTCGTAGTCCTCGAGGGTCGGGTCCGCGGCCTGGATCATCGTGCCCATGGCCCCGTCGGCCACCACGACGCGCGTGCGCAGCGCCTCGCGCAGGGCGGTGGAACGGGCGTCGGCGGCAGGGTCGAGCGTGGTCGTCACCCGAGCAGCGTAGTCGCGGGGCGGGAAAATCCCGTGCGGGGGCCGCACCGTGAGACCTACCGTCGGGGCGTGACCACCGTCCGCCCCGCCCCGCCCCTCAGGTCCCTCGCCGAGCGTGCGGGCGCCCCGTCCGCGCTGCCGTCGCTCACGGCCGGCGGACTGACGTGGCGCCCCGCGACGCGCGACGACGCCGGCCCGCTGCTGGACCTGCGCAACACCGTCGCGGAGGCGGACGGCGAGCCCTACCGGGAGACGGCGGACGAGCTGCGTGAGGTCCTCGGCGCCCCGTGGCTCCGCCTCGACACCGACTCCGTGCTCGGCGAGGACGCCGAGGGCAGGCTGCGCGCCTACGGCTACGTCGAGACCATGCCCGGCGACACGAACCGCTTGCGCGCGTTCCTGTGGGGAGCCGTGCACCCCGACCGCCGCGGCGAGGGCATCGGCCGGGAGCTGTTCGCCTGGCAGGAGGCGCGGGGCCGGCAGCTGCTCGCCGAGTCGGGCAAGGACGTGCCCGCGCGGCTCGCCGGCTTCCTCGAGGACACCGCGCCCGCCCCGAAGGTCCGGCTCTACGAGCGGGCCGGCTTCACGCCGCGGCGCTTCTACTCCGACCTCGAGCGGGACCTGCGCGACCTCGACGCGCACCCCCTGCCCGCCGTCGACGTCGACGACGGGCTCCGGCTCGTCCCCCTCGGCGACGAGCACGACGAGCCCGCGCGCCTCGCCCACAACGACGCGTTCCGCGACCACTGGGGGAGCGAGCCGCAGACCACCGAGCAATGGCGCAGCGGGCGCGCGACGTACGCCCCGGAGTGGTCGTTCGTGGTCGTGGACCCGGAGCCGGACGTCCCCGCCCTCCTGGCCGACCCGCACACCGACGCCGAGACGGCGGCCGCGCTGCGGGCGGGCGAGCCTCTCGTCGTCGGCTACCACGTCGGCGCGCGGTACACGGCGGACTTCGCGGTGCGCGGCTACCCCTTCGGCTACACGGAGATCCTCGGCGTGCGCCGCGCCTACCGCGGGCGCAAGCTCGCCGTGGCGCTGCTCGCCGCGGCGATGCGGGCCTTCGCCGACGACGACATGGCGGTCGCCGCGCTCGACGTCGACACGCAGAACCCCACGGGCGCGCACGGGCTGTACGCGAGCCTGGGATACACGAAGCGGCACGGGTCGCGGCTGCTGACGATCGAGCTCTGAGGGCCGCCCCCGCGGGGAATCCGGCGGTGGTTTCGGCCCGGCGCCCGCGGGGCCTAGGCTGCCCCGCGTGACCGACGTCGTTCATCCCGGGCTGCTCCCGGCGCCGCCCGAGCGGCTCCTGCCCACCGTCACCTCGCGCGCGGCCGCCGTCGCGCTCGCCATGCTCACAGTGCTGCACCTCGTGGCCCAGGTGGCCGAGGCGAGCACGTGGGCGCGGGTCACGCAGGTCTGCCTCATGCCCCTGCTCGCCGTGTCGCTCTGGTGCGCCGCGCCGGCCCCGCGCTCGCGGCTGGTGCGCCTGGTCACCGTGGCGCTCGGCCTGTCCTGGCTCGGGGACACCGCGCCGGCGGCGTTCACCGGGGACGCCGCGTTTCTCGTCATGGTGGGCTTCTTCCTGCTCGCCCAGGTGGCGTACGCCGTGGCGTTCTGGCCCACCCGCCGCGCGAGCGTCGCGCGCCGGCCGGCACTCCTCGCGCCCTACGTGCTCGCCGCCGTCGCGCTCGTCGCGGCCTGCGCCCCCGGCGCGCCGGGGCCGCTGCTGGCCGCCGTGGTGGTGTACGGGGTGTGCCTGGTGGCGATGGCGGTGCTCGCCACGGGCGTGCACCCGCTCGCCGGCGCGGGCGGCATCGTCTTCCTGGCGTCCGACGCCATGATCGCGCTCGGCGCCTTCACCGGCTGGTTCGACCCGCCTGCCTCCGGATTCTGGGTCATGCTCACCTACGTGGCGGGTCAGGCGCTGCTGGTGGCCGGGGTGCTGGCCTGGAGCTGCAGCCAGCTGCCGGGCTCCGGGACGGGCGTGAAGCCCGCGCGCTCGTAGATCCGCCGGCCCTCGTCCGACGCCCGCAGCAGGACGCGCTTCAGGCCGAGCTGCTCGACGTCGGCCAGGGCCCGCGAGACGACGGCGCGGCCTAGGCCGTGGCCGCGGTGGACGGGATCGACGATCACGTCCGCGAGCCAGCCGAACGTCGCGCCGTCGGTCACCAGCCGCGCGTAGGCGGCCAGCTCGCCCGTCGCCGTGAGCGCCCCGTAGCTGCGGGACCCCGCCATCGCGCCGCGATGGACCTCCAGGGAGCGTCCCTCGGCCCAGTACGCGTGCGCGGCGAGGAGCGCGTGCGCGCGGGACGCGCCGATCCGCTCCGGGTCCGTGGTGAGGGTGAAGCCGTCGGGAAGCTCGAGATCGGGCATGGCGGCAGTGAAGCAGCCGGGCGTGTCGGAGGTCACACCTAATCTCGGGACATGGACATCATCCTGGTCCCCGGCTTCTGGCTCGACGGTTCCGCGTGGGACGACGTCGTTCCCGTCCTCGAGCGCGCCGGGCACACCGCGCACCCCGTGACGCTGCCCGGCATGGGCTCGCCCGAAGCGGACCGCTCCGGCATCCACCTCGCCGACCACGTGGACGCCGTCGTCGCGGCGATCGACGCCGTCCCCGGCGGCGGTCCGGTCGCTCTCGTCGGGCACTCGGCGTCCGGGGGGCTGGTCTACGCCGCCTCGGACGCCCGTCCGGAGCGGGTCGCGCACGTCGTGTACGTGGACACCGGCCCGGTGGCGGACGGCCAGGCGGTGAACGCGGACTTCCCCGCCGATGCCGTCGAGTACCCGCTCGATTGGGACGAGTTCGAGGAGGACTCGCTGCGCGGCATGACGGAGGAGATCCGCGCCGACGTCCGCTCGCGCTCGGTCCCGCAGCCGGGGGCGACGGTCCGCGAGGGGCACCGGTTGAGCGACGACGACCGTCGGCTCGACATCCCGTCCACGGTGGTCGCGTCCGAGATGCCGGGCGAGGTGCTGCGGAGCCTTATGGCCCAGGGCCACCCGTTCGTCGCAGAGCTGGCCCGGCACCACCGCTACGAGATCGTGGACCTGCCCACCGGCCACTGGCCGATGTTCACGCGGCCGGTGGAACTGGGGGAGATCATCGTCGCCGCCCTGAGCGGCTGACGAGCGCCGGGGGGGGGGCTCAGCCGATCGCGGCGACCGGGGCGGGCAGCGGCTGCCCGGAGCCGTCGCGACGGTCGGTGCTCTCCGGCAGTTCGGCCGGCTGGCCGGCGCCGCCGACCGCGCGCGCCGGCCCCTCGCCGACCCAGGCCAGGACGAGGCCGTCCTCGCCCTTGAGGAAGCGGTGCGCGCGCACCCCGCCGGTGCCGCGCCCCTTGCCGGGGTACAGCTCGTACGGCGTGACCTTGGCGGAACCGCCGCCCGTGCCGGGCAGCGCGCCCGACGTCCCCGCCACCGTGACGACGGTGTGCAGGTCGCGGGTCGCCGCACGGGCCACGCCGAAGAAGACGACCTGCTGGCCGGCGCCGAGGCGGATGCCCGCCATGCCGGCGGCGGCGCGGCCCTGCGGGCGCACGGCGGAGGCGTCGAAGTGCAGCAGGCTCGCGTCCGAGGCGACGAAGACGAGCTCGTCCTCGTCGCCGACGGGCGCGGCGCCGACCACCCGGTCGCCGTCCTTGAGGGCGATGACGTCCCACTCGTCGCGGTTCGCGGGCACGTCGCCCGCGGCGACGCGCTTGACGACCCCGTTCGCGGTGCCGAGCGCGAGCGTCGGGGCGTCCTCGTCCAGGGAGACCACGGCCAGCGCGGTCTCGCCGGGCGCCAGCGCGACCAGCTCGCTCACCGGGATGCCGCCCGACAGCGACGGCGGGCCGTCGACGGGGGGCAGCGCGGGCAGGTCGAGCACGGACACCCGCAGCAGGCGGCCCGCGGAGGTGACGAGACCGACGTCGCCGCGCGTGGTGGTCGCGACGTCGCCGCGCATCGCGTCGTGCGCGTGCCGGCGGCCGGCGCGCTCGAGGGGCGCGTCCGCGGCCTCGCCCGACGTGCGGGCCAGGAGCCCGGTGGCGGACAGCAGCGCCCGGGTGGGGGAGTCCGCGATTTCCAGGCTGATGGCGGGCGCCTTGCTGCGGCCATTCGTGGCCGCGGGGGCGGTGGCGCCGCCGGCCGAGTCGAGGAGCACCGTGCGGCGCGGGGTGCCGTAGGTGGAGGCGACCTCGCCCATCTCGGCGCCGACGACGGCGCGCAGGCGGGCGTCGTCGGCGAGGATCTCCTGCAGCTCGGCGATCTCGCGCTCCAGCTCCGACTGCTCCTTCTCCAGCTCGATGCGGGAGAACTTGGTGAGGCGGCGCAGCTGGAGGTCGAGGATGTACGTGGCCTGGGGCTCCGACAGGTCGAAGACGCCCATGAGACGCTCGCGCGCCGCCGCGGCGTCGTCGGAGGAGCGGATGACCTGGATGACCTCGTCGATGTCGACGATGGCGAGCAGCAGGCCCTCCACCAGGTGCAGGCGCTCCTGCCGCTTGGCGAGCCGGAACGTCGAGCGGCGCCGCACCACGTCGATGCGGTGCTCCACCCACACGCGCAGCAGCTCGAGCAGGCCGAGCGTGCGCGGCTGCCCGTCGACGAGGGCCACGTTGTTGATGCCGAAGGAGTCCTCGAGCGGCGTGGTGCGGTACAGCTGCTCGAGCACGGCGTCGGGGTCGAAGCCGGTCTTCACCTCGACGACCAGACGCAGGCCGTGGGTGCGGTCCGTGAGGTCCTGCACGTTCGTGACGCCCTGGATCTTCTTGGCCTTCACGCCGTCGGCGATCTTCTCGATCACCTTCTCCGGGCCGACGCCGTAGGGCAGCTCGGTGACCACGATCCCCTTGCGGCGGGGTGTGACGTTCTCGACGCGGGCCGTGGCACGGGTGCGGAACGTGCCGCGCCCGGTGCGGTAGGCGTCGCGCACGCCGTCCAGCCCCACGATCTTGCCGCCCGACGGCAGGTCCGGGCCGGGCACGAAGCGCATGACGTCGTCGAGCGTCGCGTCGGGGTGCGCGATGAGGTACTGGGCGGCCGCGACGACCTCGACGAGGTTGTGCGGCGCCATGTTCGTCGCCATCCCGACGGCGATGCCGGACGCGCCGTTGACCAGCAGGTTCGGCACGGCGGACGGCAGCACGGACGGCTGCGTGAGCTTGTTGTCGTAGTTCGGGACGAAGTCGACGACGTCCTCGTCGAGGCCCGCCGTCATGGCCATGGACGGCGGGGCGAGCCGGGCCTCGGTGTACCGGGGGGCGGCGGGGCCGTCGTCGAGCGAGCCGAAGTTCCCGTGCCCGTCCACCAGCGGCAGGCGCATCGAGAAGTCCTGCGCCAGACGCACCAGCGCGTCGTAGATCGCGGTGTCGCCGTGCGGGTGCAGCTTGCCCATGACCTCGCCGACCACGCGCGACGACTTCACGTGCGCGCGGTCGGGCCGCAGGCCCATGTCGGACATCATGTACAGGATCCGGCGGTGCACCGGCTTGAGGCCGTCGCGGGCGTCCGGCAGGGCGCGCGAGTAGATGACGGAGTACGCGTACTCGAGGAACGACGTCTCCATCTCCGCCGCGACGTCGATGTCGACGATCTTCTCGTCGAACGGCTCGTCGGTGGCGGGTGCGCTGCTGCTCTTGCGCGCCATGCGGTGCGGCTCCTGGCTCGGTGGGCGGCTCGGTGGGGTGCGGGCGTCCTCGCGGACGGCACCAGACTCTAGCGGGGGCCGCCCACAGGGTGGCGCAGGCGCGGCGACGGGACGCTGTCGGGAGGCCCGGATAGCCTGCACGGGTGGACGCACCCGACACTCCGGACGTGCAGCCGGGCGCTGAACCGGATCCCGAGTACCCGGTGGCGTGGGAGGCCGACGTCGTGCTGCGCGACGGCACCACCATGCACCTGCGCCCGCTGCGGCCCGACGACGCCGACGCGATCCAGCGCTTCCAGGAGGCGCAGTCCGAGCGGTCGGCGTACTTCCGCTTCTTCGCGCCGGTGCGCCGGCTCACCGACCGGGAGCTGAACCGCCTCACGCACCTCGACCAGCGCGACCGGGTGGCGCTCGTGGCCGTGCGCCCCGGCGTCGACGACGCCGGGAACCCGCGCGAGGACGTGCTCGGCGTCGCGCGGTACGACAAGGTCGCGCCCGCCGAGGCGGAGGTGGCGTTCAACATCGCCGACGCGATGCAGGGCAAAGGCCTGGGCTCGGTGCTCCTGGAGCACGTCGCCGCGGCGGCGCGCGAGCGCGGCGTGCGCCGCTTCACCGCCGACGTCCTGCCGCAGAACTCCTCGATGCTCGCCGTCTTCCGCGACGCCGGGTACGCGGTGAGCCAGCACCTCGACGACGGCGTGGTCAGCGTCGCGTTCGACCTCGACCCCACGGAGCGCTCCCGCGAGGTCATGGCGGACCGCGAGCACCGCGCCGAGGCGCGCTCGATGCAGGCGCTGCTGTCCGCCCGGCGGGTCCTGCTCGT
Source organism: Isoptericola sp. NPDC057391 (assembly GCF_042668085.1). Lineage (NCBI taxonomy): Bacteria > Bacillati > Actinomycetota > Actinomycetes > Micrococcales > Promicromonosporaceae > Isoptericola > Isoptericola sp. NPDC057391. Next base: position 25,868 of record NZ_JBHVBO010000035.1, read on the forward strand.
CGGGCCGGGCCCGGCGGGGCCCGGGGGAGCGACGCCGGAGCACCACCTCGCGCAGCGCGTCGTCGACGCCGCGGCGGCGGACCCGGGGGACACCCGGCTCACCGTGCTCGGCGTCCCCGGCCCGGTCCCGGACGCCGACGGGCTGCGGGTGGCGACGTCGTGGGACGACGCGCTGGGGGCCGCCGGCGGCGGTGTCGGTGCCGACGACGCGAGCGACGGCGCGAGCGACGGTGCGAGCGAGGACGGCGTCGACCTCGCGCTGCTGTCGGTGCCGCCGGCCGACGCCGTCGACGCGGTGCGCCGCCTGGCCGGACGAGGCGTGCGCGGCGTCGTCGTGCTCGCCGCCGGGTACGCCGAGACCGGGCCGGACGGCCTGGCCCGGCAGCGCGAGCTGGTGCGCGCCGCGCACGCGGGCGGGATGCGCGTGGTCGGCCCCGCGTCGTTCGGCCTGCTCACCACGACGCCCGGCGCGCGGCTGCACGCCAGCCTCGCGGAG
>NZ_JBHVBO010000036.1:0-25680 GCF_042668085.1 Isoptericola sp. NPDC057391
AGGTCGAGGCGTTCCTCGACCTCGCGCAGGGCGGCTCCTGACGACGCTCCGGGTCGCGCGGGTCAGCCGGCCGGCGTCTCCCGCTTGCTCACGCGCACCGCGCGCTCGCCGTCGCCCGTCGCCACGGCGACGTCGAGGGCGAGCGTCTCGCGGGCGATGAGCTCCCGGTGCGCCTCCACCGCGGCGACGTGCTCGGCGGGGACGTCCAGCTCCAACGCGATCCGGTCGCTCACCTCGAGGCCGGCGGCCTTGCGGGCGTCCTGCACGTCGCGGATGACGTCGCGCGCGTATCCCTCGGCGCGCAGCGCATCGTCGAGCGCGAGGTCCAGGACGACGAAGCCGCCGCCCGGCAGCACGGACGCGGCCACGTGCTCGCCGGCCGCGTCGCCCACCACGGTGGTGAGCTCGTACTCCGGCTCGAGCAGGGGCTCGTCGCCCCCGTCCGTCGTGACGACGACGCTGCCGTCGTCCTCGCGCCGCCAGGCGCCCGACTTCGCCGCCTTGATGACCGCCTGCACCCCGCGGCCCAGGCGCGGGCCGGCCGCCCGGGCGTTGACCGCGAGCCGCTCGGTGATGCCGAACCGCTCGGACGCGTCGGCGTCGGCCTCGACGAGGTCGACCGCCTTGACGTTGAGCTCCGACGTCAACAGGCCGACGTAGTCCGCGAGCGCCGCGGGGTCCGGCACCGCGACGGTGAGCCGTGCGAGCGGCTGGCGCACCCGCAGCTGGTTCGCCTTGCGCAGCGCGAGCGCGCTGGACACGACGGCGCGCACCTCGTCCATGGCGGCGACGAGCTCGTCGTCGCGCACCAGGGCAGGCTCGACCGCGGCGTCGGCGCCGCCGGACGCGGCGGGCCAGTCCGTGAGGTGCACGGACCGACCGCCGGTGAGCCCCCGCCAGACCTCCTCGGTGAGCAGCGGCGCGAGCGGCGCCATGACGCGGGTCAGCGTCTCCAACGCGGTGTAGAGGGTGTCGAACGCGTCGTCGTCCTCGGCCCAGAACCGGTCGCGCTGGGTGCGCACGTACCAGTTGGTCAGGACGTCGAGGTGCTCGCGCACCGACTCGCACGCGCCGCCGATGTCGTAGGCGTCGAGCTGGGCCGTGACCTTCGCGACCAGGTCGTGCGTGCGGGCCAGCAGGTAACGGTCCAGGGCGGGCAGGCCCGGGACGCGCTCGGCCGTGAGCGGCTTCGCGGTGTAGCCCGCGCCGTCCGCGGCGCTGTTCGCGTACAGGGTGAAGAAGTAGTACGTGCTCCACAGCGGCAGCAGCACCTGGCGGACGGCGTCGCGGATGCCCTCCTCCGTGACGACGAGGTTGCCGCCCCGCAGGATCGGGCTGGCCATGAGGAACCAGCGCATCGCGTCGGAGCCGTCGCGGTCGAAGACCTCGGAGACGTCCGGGTAGTTGCGCAGCGACTTGCTCATCTTGCGGCCGTCGGAGCCCAGCACGATGCCGTGCGAGACGGCGCTGCGGAACGCCGGCCGGTCGAACAGGGCCGTGGCGAGCACGTGCAGCGTGTAGAACCAGCCGCGCGTCTGCCCGATGTACTCGACGATGAAGTCGCCCGGGTAATGGTTCTCGAACCACTCGGTGTTCTCGAACGGGTAGTGCACCTGGGCGTACGGCATGGAGCCGGAGTCCACCCACACGTCCATGACGTCCTCGACGCGGCGCATCGTGGACTTCCCGGTCGGGTCGTCGGGGTTCGGCCGGGTGAGGTCGTCGACGAACGGGCGGTGCAGGTCGGGCTCGCCGTCGGCGTTCCGCGGCAGGCGGCCGAAGTCGCGCTCGATCTCCTCCAGCGACCCGTAGACGTCGATGCGCGGGTGCGCCGGGTCGTCGCTCTTCCACACGGGCACGGGCGAGCCCCAGAACCGGTTGCGCGTGATCGACCAGTCGCGCGCGTTCTCCAGCCACTTGCCGAACTGGCCGTGCTGGATGTGCTCGGGCGTCCACGAGATCTCCTCGTTGAGCTCGAGCATGCGCTCCTTGATCTTCGTGACCTCGACGAACCACGAGGACACGCCCATGTACATCAGCGGCTGCCGGCAGCGCCAGCAGTGCGGGTAGGAGTGGGCGTACGACTCGCGGCGCAGCAGCACCGTGCCGGCGGTCACCGAGCCGGCGTCCGCCTCCCCGCGGGTGCGCGCCTTGAGGTGGTCGATGATCGGCAGGTTCGCGTCGAAGACCTGCAGCCCGGCGTACTCGTCGACCGGGTGCGTGAACTTGCCGTCCGCGCCCACGGGCATGACGGAGGCCACGCCCTCGCGGTCGCAGACGACCTTGTCGTCCTCGCCGAACGCGCCGGCGCTGTGCACGAGGCCGGTGCCGTCCGTCGTCGTGACGAAGTCCGCCTCGACCACGCGGTGCGCGCGCTCGCGGCCCTCGTAGTAGGAGAACGGCGGGACGTAGGAGGTCTGCAGCAGGTCGCGGCCGGTGAGGCGCCCGACCACGCGCGGCGCGTCCTCGCCCTCGTCGGTCAGCTCGCGGGCGTACGCGTCCACGCGCGCCTCGGCGAGCACGTAGCGCTGCGGCGTGCCCGTGAAGGAGGACTCCACGACGGCGTACTCGATGTCCTCGCCGACCATGACGAGCAGGTTGGAGGGCAGCGTCCAGGGCGTCGTCGTCCAGACGAGCAGCTTGTCCCCCGGCCGCACGACATCCTGCCCGGCCGGCACGGTCGCGACGTCGAAGCCGACGGTCACGGCCGGGTCCTGACGCGTCTGGTAGACGTCGTCGTCCATGCGCAGCTCGTGGTTGGACAGCGGCGTCTGGTCGTTCCAGCAGTACGGCAGCACCCGGAAGTCCTCGTACACCAGGCCCGCGTCGTAGAGCTTCTTGAAGCCCCACAGCACCGACTCCATGTAGGTGACGTTGAGCGTCTTGTAGTCGTGGTCGAAGTCGACCCAGCGCGCCTGGCGGGTGACGTAGTCGCGCCACTCGGAGGTGTACTTGAGCACCGACGCGCGGCACGCGGCGTTGAACTTCTCGATGCCGAGCTCGAGGATCTCGTCCTTGGTCTTGATGCCGAGCTGGCTCATCGCCTCGAGCTCGGCGGGCAGGCCGTGCGTGTCCCAGCCGAACCGCCGCTCCACGTGCTTGCCGCGCATCGTCTGGTAGCGCGGGACGACGTCCTTGGCGTAGCCGGTGAGCAGGTGGCCGTAGTGCGGCAGGCCGTTGGCGAACGGCGGGCCGTCGTAGAAGACGAACTCGTTGTTGCCGTTCTCGCCCGCCGGGTTCTTCGCGACGGACGCGCGGAACGTGTCGTCCTCGGCCCAGAAGTCCAGGACGTCGCGCTCGATCGCCGGCAGGTCCGGGGACGCGGGGACGCCGGCGATGCCGAAGGCAGCGCCCTGCTGTGCTGCCTGATCAGGCTGGTCGGACGAACGGTGCTGCGGGTAGGCCATGGGTGGGCTCCTGTGCGGACGAGCTGGCGGTCGGTGGTACGACGTCGGTGCTGCTGTGCGAGGACGACGCCCCCGCCCCGAAGGGCGCGGGTCCCGCGGTACCACCCCGCTTGCGGACGCCGATCGCGCTGACGTCCGCCGCTCGTTCACGGCTGTGACGGGCCTACCCGTCCGGTTCTACTGAGGCGAACGAACGCCTGTTCTTCCGGAGGCTCACCGGTGATGGCCGGGTCGATGCCTGTGCCCCCATGGTAGCCAGGCCCGCAAGTGCGACCGTCGCTCACCGCTCGCTGCGGACCTTCACGAACCATCGGGCCCCGCCGGAAGTCGTGGCGGTGAAGTTGCCCGTGGCGGTGCCCGCATGGATCCGGTCGAGCCGGCTCGTCTCGATCCCGAATTCGTCCCGGAGCGTCTGGCTCACCCGCGACCGGATCGATCCATCGGGTTCCTGGGTCGGGGTACGCACGGCTCAAACGTCCCATCGATCGGACCACGACGCCGACATCGAGTCGCGGGCTCGGCCGACGGCGGCCGCCGCCAACCATCCGGTTGGTAAAGTTGATCGCATGACGACCTCGACACGCGCTCAGATCCTCGACAGCGCGGTGAACCTCCTGCGGGACGGCGAGACGGTCTCCCTGGAGTCGGCAGCCCGGTCCGCCGGCGTGAGCAAGCCCGGCCTGATGTATCACTTCAGGACCAAGCAGGACCTCATGACCGCGCTCGTGGATCACGTGATCGACGGGTGGGAGGAAGGGCTCGAACGCATCCTGGGTGGCGAGCCCGCCACGGCATCGCCACGCGAGCGGATCGCGGCCTACCTCCGGTGGACCCTCGAGGTGGACGCTGACCCGAGCCACCTGGCGATGCTCGCCGACCTGCGGCTCCGCGACGCCCTGGTGGACCGGTGGACCCGGCGCATGGCGCGCTGGGTCACGATCCCCGACGACGTCGAACCGGGCGAACGGACGCGCCTGACCGCGCTGCGCCTGCTGGCCGACGGGGCGTGGTTCGCGGAGGCCGCCCACTACTTCCCGCTCACCTCGGCGGACCGCGACGCGCTGCGCCGCCTCGCCGCGCACTGGACCGAGGACGCGACGTGAAGAAGTGGCTGCTCCTCGTCGGCGCGATCGCCACAGAGGTCTTGGGATCCCTGGCCCTGCAGGCAGCGCAGGACCACCCCGCCTGGTACGCGGTCGTCGGGATCGGGTACGTGGGCGCGTTCACCTTGCTGGCGGCAGTACTTCGCGCCGGCATGCCGCTCGGCGTCGCCTACGGCATCTGGGGAGCCATGGGCGTGGCCGCCACCGCGAGCCTCGCCGCTGCGATCTTCGGGGAGCCGCTGACCGGCACGATGCTGCTCGGCATCGTGCTGGTGATCGCAGGTGTCCTCGTCATCGAGCTCGGCGCCCCCCGCGCCGGTCGCACCCAGCCCGACGCGGTCGAGGAGGCGGCCCCATGAGCTGGATCTTCCTCGCCGGCGCGATCGCCTTCGAGGTCGCCAGCACGCTCAGCCTCCGCCTCGCCGCCGACCGAGGTCGCGGGTGGTACGCCGTCGCCGTGGTCGGCTACCTGATCGCCTTCACGTGCCTCGGTCTCACCCTCGCCCACGGCCTTGGGATCGGGGTCGCCTACGGCATCTGGACGGCCACCGGCGTCGCCCTGACCGCGGTGGCGAGCAGGTACGTCTTCGGCGAGCCGCTCACTCGGACCATGGGCCTGGGCATCGTCCTGATCGTCGGTGGCGTCCTGCTCCTGGAGCTCGGCGCGCACTAGTGGTGTCGCTGCCCTGATCGCGCGGAGCCGGGACGTCCGGTACCGCGAAAAAGCCGGGCGGCATCGCGGCAGTGCTCGCGAGGATGGCCGGCATGGACGAGGTGGAGGTCGTCGTCGCCCACAGCCAGCGTGCGACGCTGCGCGTCGGCGACGTGTTCCTGAAGGTCGACAGCGACCCGGCGCACGCCGAGCGCGAGGCGCGGGCGATGGACCTGGCGCCGGTACCGACGCCGGCGGTCCTGTGGCGCGAACCGCCCGTGCTCGCGATCGCCGCCGTGCCCGGCACCGCGCTCGGCGTCCTGGGCGAGCCGTCGCCCGCGTCGCCGGCGGCGTGGGCGGCTGCGGGCGCCGCCGTCCGGAGGCTGCACGACGCGCCGTTGCCGCCGTGGCCGGGACGCACGCTCGACGACGTGGCGGCCGAGCTCGACCGCGAGTGCGCGTGGCTGCTCGACCACGCCGTCGTGCCCCCCGAGATGGTCCGCAAGAACCGCGCGATCGCCGAGGCGGCGCTGCGGCCGTGGACACCGGCGTTCGTCCACGGCGACCTGCAGCTCACTCACGTGTTCGTGGACGGGGACGAGGTCACCGGCGTCATCGACTGGTCCGAGGGCGCGCCCGGCGACGCCATGTTCGACCTCGCCATCCTGACGCTCGGGCACGAGGAGCGCCTCGACGACGTGCTGGCCGGCTACGGCGACGGCGCGGACCGGGAGGTGATCCGCGCCTGGTGGTCGCTGCGCAGCCTGGTCGCGTCGCGCTGGCTGCTCGAGCACGGCTTCGACCCGGACGCCCCGGGGTGCGAGCTCGACGTGCTCCGGGCCCGGATGCGGGAGCGCTGAGACCTGTTCGCGCGCGTCCTCACGCGCGCGGGTCGTCCGCCGCGCCCGCCGACATGGCCTCGAGCGCGGCGAAGGGCGCGGGGCTCGCGAACCGGCCGCGCAGGGAGGGCTCGTACGCGGCGAGCGGCCGCGCCTGGAAGAACCTCGCCAGCGCCGGGTCGTCCGGCTCGACGCCCAGCTCCGGGGCGGGCACGAAGCCGAAGCGGGAGTAATACGCCGGGTCTCCGGCGAGCACCACGAGCGGCTCCCCCAGCGCGTCGGCGGCGCCGAGCACCGTGTGCACCAGCGCCGAGCCGACACCGCGCGCCTGGCGATCGGGGTGCACGCTCAGCGGACCGAGCACCAGCGCGGGGGCGTCGCCCACGCGGGCCCGGGTGCATACGACGTGCCCGACGACGTCGTCGCCCGCGCAGGCCACGAACGCGAGCTCGGTGATCCAGCACGGGTCGGCGCGGAGCAGGCCGACGAGCGTCGCCTCGCCCGGCGCTCCGTCCGGTTCCACGGACGGTGCCGAGTAGGTCGCGCCGGCGAAGGCAGCGGCGGTCACGGCGCGGACGGCCGCGGCGTCGGACGGGAGCTCCCGGCGGATCAGCATGCCGCGAGAGTGTCACGAGGGCGGCGACAGGTCAGGGGAATTTCCCGGACGGCTGGGTCCTCTCGGCGCCTGCCGGGCCCGTCGACGACGCCCAGGCCGGCACCACGTGCTCGCCGTAGGCGCGCAGCGTGGGCACCTGGGCGTCGTGCTGCAGGTAGATCGCGAACTGGTCGACGCCCAGCTCCTCGAGCTCGCGCAGCCGCGCGCGGTGCTCCTCGGGCGGGCCGAGCAGGCAGAAGCGCTCGACGATCTCGTCGGGGACGAACGCGGCGTGCGGGTTACCGGCGCGGCCGTGCTGCGCGTAGTCGTACCCCCGCCGTCCGGCCACGTAGTCCGTCAGCGCCCGCGGGACGCACGAGCCGGTGCCGTAGCGCTCGACGATCTCCGCCACGTGGTTGCCGACCATGCCGCCGAACCAGCGCACCTGCTCGCGCGCGTGGGCCCGGCTCGCGCCGTCGGTCTCGGTCACGTACGCCGGGGCGGCGACACAGAACGTGATGGCGTCGGGGTCGCGCCCGGCGTCGGAGGCCGCCGCCCGGACGGCGCCGATCATCCACCGGGCGACGTCGGGGTCGGCCAGCTGCAGGATGTAGCCGTCGCCCACCTCCCCTGCGACCCGCAGCGCTCGCGGCCCGTAGGCGGCGACCCACACCTCGAGCCGCGACCCGGCGCTCCAGGGCAGCTGCACCGGGACGCCGTGCACCGCGATGCCGCGCGAGCTGCCGAGCTCGCGGATCACCTCGACGGCCTCGCGCAGCTCGGCCACGGTGGAGGGCCGGCCGCGGACCACGCGCACGGCCGAGTCGCCGCGCCCGATGCCGCAGACCGTCCGGTTGCCGTACGCCTCGTTGAGCGTGGCGAACATCGACGCGATCACGGTCCAGTCGCGGGTGGCCGGGTTGGTGACCATCGGGCCGACGACCACGCGCTCGGTCGCCGCGAGGATGGCGGGGTACACGACGAACGGCTCCTGCCACAGCAGGTGCGAGTCGAAGGTCCACACGTGCGAGAACCCCGCGGCCTCGGCCCGGACGGCCAGGTCCACCACCCGCGACGCGGGCGGGTCGTTCTGCAGCACGACACCGAAGTCCATGCCCCTGCCTCCTCGCCGGCGGCGCGACGTCCGGGCGACGGGCGCTCCCTCTCCTAGAGAGCGCCCCGGGCACGTATCGTGACGCCGTGACCATGCACCAGGCGCTGCTCGCGTTCGCCGTCGTGGCGGCCCTCCTGACGGTCGTGCCCGGCCTGGACACGGCGCTCGTGCTGCGCAGCACCGTGACCCGCTCCCGGTCGCACGGCCTCGCGGCCCTGGGCGGCATCCAGGTAGGCACGCTCGTGTGGGGCTCCGCCGCGGCGGGCGGCGCGGCCGCCCTGCTCGCCGCCAGCCAGACGGCCTACCGCGTGCTCACCCTCGCCGGGGCGGCGTACATGGTCTGGCTGGGAGCGTCGATGCTCTGGCGGTCGTTCCGGTCGCCGCGCGACGCGGACGTCGAGCCGGACGTCCCGCTGCCGACCGGCGGCCGCTGGCGCGACTTCGGCCTGGGGCTCAGCACCAACCTCCTGAACCCGAAGGTCGGCGTCTTCTACGTCGCCGCCATCCCCCAGTTCGTGCCCGACGGCGTGAACCCGCTGCTCATGGGCCTGCTGCTCGCCCTAGTGCACTGCGTGCTCGGCACGGCCTGGCTCTCGCTCGTCGTCCTGGGCGCGGGCTGGCTCGGCCCCAGGCTGCGTCGGTCGCACGCCGTGCGGTGGGTGGACCGCGTCACCGGCGGCGTGCTCGTGCTGTTCGGCGCTCGCCTGGCGGCGACCGCGCGGGTCTGAGCCCGGCGCTCGCGGCCCTGCCCGGGACCGGTCAGGTGATCGTCAGCTCGATGGTGTGCCAGCCGGTGGCGCCGTCGGGCGCGGGCGGCGCCTCCGCCTCGACCTGGAGGTTCCCGTCGGCGTCGGTCGCGCGGACGGCGACGTGGTGGTCGCCGGGGGTCGCGTCCCAGTCCAGGCGCCACTGGCGCCAGGTGTCCGGGCCGACGGTCTCGGCGAGGTCGGCCGCGACCCAGCCGCCGTCGTCCACCCGCACCTCGACGCGCTCGATGCCGGTGTGCTGCGCCCACGCGACGCCCGCGAGCGTCACCGTGCCGGCGGGCAGGTCGTCGCCCGGTCGCGGGACGTCGATGCGCGAGGACAGCTTGATCGGGCCGAGGGCCGACCAGCCGCGCGGCGTCCAGTAGCCCTGCTCGTCGGCGAACCGCGTGACCTTCAGCTCGGTGACCCACTTGGTGGCCGACACGTACCCGTACAGGCCGGGCACCACGAGGCGCGCGGGGAAGCCGTGCTCGGTGGGCAGCGGCTCGCCGTTCATCCCGACCGCCACCAGGCACGCCCGGTCGGCCTCCTGCAGCACCTTCAGCGGGGTGCCCGCGCTGAAGCCGTCCGTGCTGCGCGACAGCACCATGTCCGCGCCGTCCTGCGGCCGGGCGCGCGCCAGCAGCTCGCGCACGGGGTAGCCGAGCCACAGCGCGTTGCCGATGAGGTCGCCGCCCACCTCGTTGGAGACGCACGCCAGGGTGACGTGGTGCTCCTCGAGCGGGAGCGCGAGCAGGTCGTCCCAGGTGATCGTGAACGGCTCGTCCACGAGGCCCGTCACGCTCAGGGTCCACGTGCCCGGGTCCACCTGCGGCACCACCAGGGCCGTGTCGATCCGGTAGAACTCCGGGTTCGGCGTGACGTACGGGGCGGCGCCCTCGACGCCGAGGTCCGCGCCCGCCGGGACCGGCGGCGCCGTCGTCGCGGGCCGGGGTAGGCGGGTCGCCTCGCGCGCGGCGGTCACCGCCCGGCTGCCGGCGGAGACCACGCGTGAGACCACGAGCACGACGACGGCGCCCGCCGCCGTGACGCCGGTCCACTGCAGGAAGCGACGACGGTCGATCGCCTCGCGCCACTCGCCGCCGGGCCGCTCGTCCTCGGCGAACCAGGTCTCGACGCGGCGAAGGAGCGTGCTGAGCAGGGCGATCGCGGCCACCACCCCGAGCAGGCTCGGCAGCGCCCAGGCGACGTTCGCCCCCGGGCGGCCCGCGGCCACGACGGCGGCGACGACCCCCACGGCGCCGAGCAGGACGGCGCCCCACGGCGGGCGCCGCCGCTCGAGGAAGCCCGCGAGCGCCGCCCCGGCGAGGGAGACGACGCCCATCGTCGCGAGCAGCACGGCCTTGTCCGCCGTGCCGAACCACGACACCGCGAGGTCCTTGAGCCAGCCGGGGACGCCGTCCACCACGGCGCCGCCCGCCGCGAGGACCGGGCTCGACGACGGGTCGACGAACGCCGCGACCAGCTCCGCCACCGCGAGGCCCGCCGCCGTCGCGACCACGCCCGCGAGCGCCGCCCACCAGCCGTCCCGGCGGCGCGGCTCGGCCGGGACCGCGGACCCGACGTCCCACGGCGCCTCGTGGCTCATGACCTCAGCGTCCCACCGCCGGCTCGACGGGGGCACCCGGGTCGGGCCAGCCGGCGAGGTGCCCGAGCCACGCGATCGCGAGCCACGACCCCTCGACGACGAGCTCCGTCCTAGGGGCGGCGAGCGTCGCGGTGCACGGCGTGTCGAGCGTCCACGGCCCGTCGTGGCCCGGTGCGAGGGCGAGCGAGCGGAGCGTCAGCGCCGAGCGGTCCAGCTCGACGTCGTCCGCGTCGCCGGGCAGCTCGACCCAGGTTCGCGACCGCGCGGCCCACAGCCGGGCGGGTTCCGGGCCCGCAGGGAGCCAGTCGACCGTGCCGCCCGCGACGACGCACGGCAGCTCGGCCACGGGCTCGGCGGGGTCGCGCGGCACCCGCGGCGGCTCGTCCCCGAGGCTCGACACGTCGCCCGCCGGGGCGTTCCCGTTCGCGATCGACAGCGCGAGGTCCACGGCGGCCCGCACGAGGCCCGTCGCCGCGCCGGCGCTCTCCCGCACCCCGCGGCGCTTCCGCTTCGGCCGTCGCCACGAGATGGCGTCCTGGACCCGGGGAGTCGTCATGCCGTCGAAGGCTAGCGTCACCCGCCGCCGTCACGTCCCCGCGGGTGCCGGTTCCGGCCGGGGCACCTGCGCGAACACCGACTGGCCGAGCCAGCGAGGCACCTGGCGTCGCGCGCCCTCGGGCCCGTCGAGCGCGACGTCGCGGGCGCGCAGGGCGCTCGCCCAGGTCACGTCGCCCCGCCAGAGCCGGGTGAGTGTGCGCAACGGCGTCGTCACCACCACCGCCGTGTCGTAGCCGGGATCGTCGTCGCACGCCTCGACCTGCCCGTCGCGCACGACGATCCACCACCGCGACACCCGGGGCGCCACGTCGGTGAGCACGATCGCCAGCACGGTGCGCTCTCGGGGCCAGGCGGCGACGTCGATCGTGCGGCGCATGTCCCACAGCAGCAGGTGCGGGTCGAGGTCGGCCTCCCCGAGGCCGCCGACCCAGCGGGTGCCCCACGCGCCGAGCGCCTCGACCAGCGGCCGCAGCTCCTCGCCGGCGGGGGTGAGCCGGTAGCGGACGTGGCTCTCGTCGCCGGTGCGCCGGACGATCCCCGCGCGCTCCAGCGTCCGCAGCCGCTTGGACAGCAGCGTGGGCGACATCTTCGGGTTGCCGCGCCGCAGTTCGTTGAACCGGGTGCTGCCGAGCAGCAGCTCCCGCACGACGAGCAGCGTCCACCGCTCGTCGAGCACCTCCATCGCCTTCGCGACGGGACAGAACTGGCCGTAGCCCGCCATCTCCCCAGTGAACGCCTGCCCGGCGCGACGCCGCCAGTACAGATCCAGGACTTCGCCCGGTCCAGATCCGGCACTGGACCGGTGCCCGCCCACCGCGGAGCGTGGAGGGGTCAGCTGAACCCGCAGGAGCGAAGGAGCCCTCATGAGCGTCACCGATCCCCTGACCGTCCCCGTCGAGCTGCTCGAGACGGTCCGCACCAAGCACCGCGCCGTCTGGGAGTCGGGCGACTACCCCGCCGTCGCGGACCAGGTCATCCCGTCGCTGGGCGCCGTCCTCGTGGCGGCGTGCGGCGTCCGCCCTGGCGACCGGGTGCTCGACGTCGCGGCCGGCTCCGGCAACGCGTCGATCCCCGCCGCGCTGGCGGGCGCCGACGTCGTCGCCTCCGACCTCTCCCCCGAGCTGCTCGAAGCGGGACGCCACCGCGCCGCGGACCAGGGCGCGTCGTTGCGCTGGGAGACCGCCGACGCGCACGCGCTCCCGTTCGACGACGGCGCGTTCGACGTGACCCTCTCGTGCGTGGGCGTGATGTTCGCGCCGTTCCACCCGCTCGCGGCGAACGAGCTGCTCCGCGTCACCCGGCCCGGCGGCACGATCGGGAATGTCGCGTGGACGCCGACCGGGTTCATCGGCGAGATGTTCGCAACCCTCAGGCCGTACGCGCCCCCGCCCCCGCCGGGCGCCCTCCCGCCGCCGCTGTGGGGCACCGAGGAGCACGTGCTCGCGCTCCTCGGGGACCGCGTCACCGACGTCCGGGCCGAGGTGCGCGGGCTCGTCGTCGACCGGTTCGCCGACGGCGCAGCGTTCCGCGACTTCTTCAAGGCCACCTACGGCCCGACGATCGCGACGTACCGGCACCTCGGGGACGACGACGCGCGCGCCGCGGAGCTCGACGACGCCCTCGCCGCGCTCGGCGACCGGCACCTGCGCGACGACGGCACGATGGTCTGGGACTACCTGCTCGTGCGCGCGACACGGGCGTGAACCCCGCGGCGCCCCTCGACCCGCGGCCCGGGTCGAGGAGGCGGTGAAGGTCGCGGTCGCGCGGCGTCGGCGGGCGAGGTGCGCGTGGGGAGCGTCACGGACGGCGGGCCACCACACGGAGGCGGTCGCGCGTACTAGGCTCGGCGGCGGATCACGGGCACGACTCTGGCCCGTCGGCGCGACCCGGGCTGTGGGCCGCGGTTCCACCGGCGCGAGATGGCGCGCCGTCGGACGACCGCAACGACGACCCCTGGAGCTTCCGCGTGCCCCGCCCCCTCCGCGCCGCCGTGCCCGGCGCCGCCCTCCTCGCCCTGTCTCTCGCCGCGCTCGCGGGCTGCGCGCAGGACCCTGCCGCCGACGCCGCGTCGTCGCCGTCCGCCGGCACCCGTACCGGCGGGGGTACGGCGTACCCGCTCACGCTCGACAACTGCGGGGTGGAGACGACGGTCGAGGCCGCGCCGCAGCGTGTGGTGACGATCAAGTCGAGCACCACGGAGATGCTGCTCGCGCTCGGCCTCGGCGACCGCATCGTCGGGTCGGCGTTCCTCGACGGCCCCGTCCCGGACTCGCTGGGCGACGCGGCTGCCGACGTGCCCGCCGTCGCCGAGCCGATGGCCGAGCAGGTGCCCGGAGCGGAGGCCGTGCTCGGCCTGGAGCCCGACCTCGTCTACGCCGGCTGGGAGTCGAACCTCACCGCCGACGGTGCGGGTGACCGCGAGACGCTGGCGAAGCTCGGCGTCGCATCCTACGTCTCCCCCGCCGCCTGCAAGGCGCCCGAGTACATGCCCGACCCGCTGACGTTCGACGACGTCTTCGCCGAGATCGACGAGGTGGGCGAGGTCTTCGACGCCTCCGACGCCGCGGACGAGCTGGTCGCCGAGCAGCGCGACACCCTGGCCTCCGTCACCCCCGACGACCGCGGCCTCAGCGCGCTCTGGTACTCCTCCGGCGACGACATCCCCTACGTCGGGGCCGGCATCGGCGCGCCGCAGATGATCATGGACGCCGTCGGCCTGGAGAACGTCGCGGGCGACGTGCACGACACCTGGACGTCGTTCTCGTGGGAGCAGGCGATCGAGGCGGACCCGGACGTCATCGTGCTCGTCGACGCGACCTGGAACAGCGCGGAGCAGAAGATCGAGCGGCTCGAGTCGAACCCCGCCACCGCACGGATGACGGCCGTGCGCGAGAGCCGCTACCTCACCGTGCCGTTCCCCGCGACGGAGGCCGGGGTGCGCAACGTCGACGCCGTCGTCGACCTCGCCGCGCAGCTCGACGAGCTGGAGGGGCTCGAGCCGTGACGACCACGGCCAGGCCGGCCGCGGCCCCCCGCGCGGGCGTCACGCCGTCGACGGGCCGCCGCGGCGCGGCCTGGTGGCTGCCGGCCTCCGTGGTGGTGCTGGTCGCGACCGTCCTGGTCACGGTGACGGTCGGGCCGGCCGACCTGTCCGTCGCGGACGTGTGGCGCTCGGTCGCGACGCACGTCGGGCTCGGCGGCCTCCTGGGCCTCGAACCGCTCGACGCGCTGCCGGACGGCATGGTCTGGGAGCTGCGGCTGCCGCGCGTGCTCACGGCCGCCGCCGTGGGCGCCGGGCTGGCCGTGTGCGGCGTCGTCATGCAGTCGCTCACCCGCAACCCGCTCGCGGACCCGTACCTCCTGGGTCTGTCGTCGGGCGCCTCGCTCGGCGCCGTGCTGGTGCTCGTCGCCGGGCTCACCGTGCTGCTGCCGGTGGCGGCCTTCGGCGGCGCCGTCGCGGCACTCGCCGCCGCGCTCGCGCTGGCCGGGGCGATCGGCACCATCACCCCCACCCGCACGGTGCTGGCCGGGCTCGCCGTGAGCCAGCTCGCCGCGGCCGCGACGAGCTTCGTCATCTTCTGGTCGGCGACCGGGGACTCCTACCGCGAGATCCTGTCGTGGCTCATGGGCTCCGTGGCCGGGGCGACGTGGACCTCGGTCGCGATCACGGGGGTCGCCGCGCTCGTGCTCGGCTCGCTGCTCGCCTCGACCGGCTCAATCCTCGACGCGTTCACGTTCGGCGACACGGCCGCCGCCGCGCTCGGCGTGCCGGTCGCGCGGGTGCGGTGGCTGCTGCTGGTCGGCGTCGCGCTGCTCACGGGCGCGCTGGTGTCGCAGAGCGGGTCGATCGGGTTCGTGGGGCTGATCCTGCCGCACGCCGTGCGGCTGCTCACGGGCGCCCGGCACCGGCTGCTGCTGCCGCTGTCGGCTCTGTGCGGGGCGTCGTTCCTGGTCTGGGCGGACACCCTGGCACGCACCGTCTTCGCGCCGCGCGAGGTGCCCGTCGGCATCGTCACCGCCGCGATCGGCGCGCCCGTCTTCGCCCTGCTGCTGTGGCGCGGACGGAGGTTCGCATGACCGCCGAGGCACGCACGGAGGCGCGCGCGGCCACCCCCGCCGGGGGTGCCCCCGGGTCGGCCGCCGACGGACTCGACGCCGCCCGCGTCTCCTGGTCGGCGGCCGGCCGCCTGATCCTCGACGGCGTGGACGTCACCGCCCCCTCGGGCGCGGTGAGCGGGCTGCTCGGCCCGAACGGCTCCGGGAAGTCGACGCTGCTGCGCGTCCTCGCCGGGGTGCAGCCGCCGTCCGGCGGCGAGGGCCGCGTCGTCTTCGCGGGCACCGACCTGCTCGCGATGCCGCGGCGCCGTCGCGCGCGGACGCTCGCGTTCGTCGAGCAGGAGGCCTCCACCGACCTGCCGGTCACCGTGCTCGACGCCGTCCTGCTCGGCCGCATCCCGCACCGCTCCCTGCTGGCCGGGGACTCCGCGGACGACCGTGCCGCCGCCCGCCGCGCCCTCGACGTCGTCGGGGCCACGCACCTCGCGGACCGCGAGGTCACGACCCTCTCCGGCGGCGAGCGGCAGCGCGTGCACATGGCGCGCGCCCTCGCCCAGGAGCCCGCGCTCATCCTGCTGGACGAGCCGACCAACCACCTCGACATCGCCGCCCAGCTGGACGCGCTGCGCATCCTGCGCGAGCTCGCCGAGCGGGGGGTCACCGTGCTGGCCGCCCTGCACGACCTGCAGCTCGCCGCCCAGCACTGCGACCACGTGGTGCTCCTGTCCGGCGGGCGTGTCGTCGCGGCCGGCGACGTGCGCGACGTCCTCGTGCCCGACGTCCTCGACCCCGTCTACGGCGTGCGCACGGAGGTGCTCACCCACCCGCGCACCGGTCGCCCGGTGCTGACGTTCGCGCCGGCGGACTGACCGCCGGCCCGGTCCGGGTCAGAACCCGCGCAGCCGCCGCACCCGCACGCGGAGCGTGACGGAGTAGTCGGCATGGAAGCCGTCGGGCGTCATGCCGAGCCCCCGCATGCCGTCGGCGTACTTGGCGTCGTAGGCCGCGCGCTCGTCGGACGTCAGCGCGGCGTCGTCGACGCGGCCCTCCCCGAGGAGCACGACGACGTCGCCGCCGGACCGCGTGCTGTTGAGGTGCAGCGCGACGCCGGGGGCGAGGCCGACGTTCCGGAGCTTGGCGGTGCCGGGCTGGGAGCGGATCACCACCTCGTCGTCGCCGTCCCACCAGAACCACACGGGCGTGGGCTGGGGCGTCCCGTGCGGGTCGACGGTGGTCAGCCAGACCACCTCCTCGTCCCGCAGGCGGGCCGCCGCCCGCGCGCCGAACGTCGTCGCGGTGTCCACGACCGTGCTGACCGCGCTCATGCGTCGTCCTCCTGGTGTGCCGTCGGCGTGCCACGCCCCGGGCCCCGCCGTTCCAGCTCGATGGCCGGGCAGCGGTCCATCACCATGTCCAGGCCGGCGGCGCGCACGCGGGCGGCCGCGTCCTCGTCGACGACGCCCAGCTGGAACCAGACCGCCCCGGCACCGACCGCGACGGCCTCGTCGGCGACCGCCCCGGCGAGCTCGGAGCGGACGAACACGTCCACGACGTCGACCGGGAACGGGATGTCCGCGAGCCTCGCGTAGCCCCGCTCGCCGTGCACCGTCTCGGCGCTCGGGTGCACGGGCACGATCCGCTTGCCCGCCCGCTGCAGGACCTCCGCGACGCCGTACGCGGCGCGCGCGGTGTTGGTGGACAGGCCGACGACGGCCCAGGTGGTGGTCTCGTCGAGGACGCGGTCGACGGTGGCCTCGACGTCGGTGGTGGGCTCGGTGGCCTCAGGCGTGCTCATGCCTCGTGCAACCGGCACCTCGATCGGCCTGTTCCAGTCCTTCGGATCCCTGATCCTCATGCGTGCCCCCTCCTGTCAGTGCCGTCGCCCGGGCCGTCGACCCGAGCCGTCATGCCACCGCCAGCGCCACGGCCGCGAGCGCGCACGACCCTGCGCACGCGACCGTCCGCACGTGGTTCAGCCGGCTCCAGGGCCGGTCGAACGCCACCCACCCGGCGGCGTCGCGGTGCGCCATGAGCGCGTTGTTCAGCGGCACGTTGCCGCCCGCCGTCACCCCGAGCATGCCCACGACCACGACGACGGCGCTCGCCACGACCAGCCACGCGCCGTCGTGCCCGGCGACCAGGCCCACCACCGCGGCCGCCACGGGCACCACCACCGCGGCACCGAACAACGTCATGAACGGCGGCCGCACCGCGTCCTCGTTGATCGCCGCCATCGCCTCCGCGGCGTCCCCGGGGTCGAGCCGGCGCAGGCCCGCGACGACGAAGGTCGAGAACGCCGCGAACACCCCGCCCGCCAGGCCGGTGACCAGCACGGTCAGCACGAGGAGCACGCCCCAGAGGTCCATGGGCCCATCCAACCAGCGGGACCTCCCCCCGCGCAGCAGGATGGGTCCATGCCCGCACCGCCCGCCGTCGTCACGGCCACGAAGCGCTTCAACCCGTACGCCCTGAAGATGAGCTCGCGCGTGCCGCCGTGGGTCACGCTGCACCACCTGGGCCGCAAGAGCGGGCGCGAGTACCACACACCGGTGGTCGCGTTCGCCGCCCGGGCGCCGATCGACACCCGGGTCGCCCAGCCCGGCGACCCGGTCGAGATCGGCGAGTACCGCGACATCCTCGTGCTCACGCCACTGCCCTGGGGACCGGACGTCGACTGGTGCCGCAACGTGCGCGCCGCAGGGTCGTACCGCCTCACCCGCAAGGGGGTCGACTACCGCGCGGACCAGCTGCGCGTCATGGACGCCGACGACGCCCGCGGGATGCTCGGCGGGTTCGTCGGCGCGGCGTCGGGGCTCATCGGCATCGAGTCGTTCCTCGTCGGGCGGCTGCGGCGGTGGCCGGCCGCCCAGTCGCCCGCTACCGAGCCAGGGCGCGGCTGAGGACGCGACGGCGTCGGCGGCCACCTCGGCCTGCAGCACAGGGTCGCCGCCCAGGGGCCCGCTCCGGGGCTTCGGCGTAGGGGGACCCCCGCGGTGGCCGCGACCCGGCCAGGGTCGCTTTCAGGGGCCTCCCGGTGCTGTGACCCCCGTCACCGCCCGTACGTTCGACGGCATGATCGAGGCACAGGGTCTGTCCAAGCACTACGGGAACAAAACCGCCGTCGACCGCATCACCTTCACGGTGCGGCCCGGCGTCGTCACCGGCTTCCTCGGCCCCAACGGGGCGGGCAAGTCCACCACCATGCGCATGATCATGGGTCTCGACCGGCCTTCCGCGGGCTCGGTCACCGTCAACGGCCGCCCGCACGCGCGGCACCGATCCCCGCTCACCGAGGTGGGCGCGCTGCTCGAGGCCCGGGCCGTGCACCCGGGCCGCACGGCCCGGGCGCACCTGCGCGCGCTGGCCGCGACGCACGGCCTGCCCGACCGGCGGGTCGACGAGGTCATCGACCTGACCGGCCTGGCGTCGGTGGCCCGCAAGCGGGTCGGCGGGTTCTCGCTCGGCATGGGCCAGCGGCTCGGCATCGCGTCGGCCCTGCTCGGCGACCCGCACACCCTCATCCTCGACGAGCCGGTCAACGGCCTCGACCCCGAGGGCGTGCTGTGGGTGCGCCGCCTCGCGCGGAGCCTCGCGGCCGAGGGCCGCACCGTCTTCCTGTCCAGCCACCTCATGAGCGAGATGGCGCTCACGGCCGACCACGTGATCGTCATCGGGCGCGGCCGCATCCTCGCCGACGCACCCGTCAGCGATGTCGTCGAGGCCGCGTCGCGGCGCGCGGTCACCGTCCGCACCCCCGGCCCGTCGACCCTGCGCACCGCGCTGGAGCGCGCGGGCGCCGCCGTCGTCGTGCCCGACGTCGCCCACGCGGGCGCGCTGGAGGTCACGGGCCTCGACGCCGCCGCGATCGGCGAGATCGCCCTCACGGCGGGGGTCTCGCTGCACGAGCTGACACCGGTCGCCTCGACCCTCGAGGACGCCTACCTGGAGCTCACGGCGGACGCCGTCGAGTACCGCACCGACGACCCCGCCGGAGACCTCGCGGCCGCCGGCACGACGCGCACGGGAGACCAGCCATGAGCGCCACCACCACCCTCGTCGCCGACCGCGCACCGACCGCCGACGCCCGCGTGACCTTTGCGCGCGTGCTGCGCTCGGAGTGGCTCAAGCTGTGGTCCCTGCGCTCCACCTGGTGGGGCGTCGCGCTGACCGTGCTGCTCATGGCGGGCCTCGCGGTGCTCATGGCCGCGACGCTCGGGTCGGCCATGACGTCTCCCGACATGCAGGAGACCATGAGCGCCGACCCGCGGCTCGCGACCCCGAGCGGCGCCGTCGCGGTGACGTTCGGGTACGGGTTCGCGCAGCTCACGGTCGCGGTGCTCGCCGTCCTCACCATCACCGGCGAGCACTCGACCGGGATGATCCGCGCGACCTTCGCCGCCGTGCCCCGCCGGCTGCCCGTCCTGTGGGCCAAGCTGCTGGTCGTCGCGGCGACGACGGCGCTGCTGGCCGTCGTCGGCCTGGCCGCGGCGTGGCTCGCGACGGCGTCCTCGCTCTCCGCGGACGGCCTCGCCCTGGACCTCTCCGACGGCGAGCACCTCCGCGCCCTGGGTGGCACGGTCGCCTACCTGGCGACGGTCGCCGCCCTCGCCCTGGGGATCGGCACCCTCTGGCGGAGCACGGCGGCGGGGATCGCCACCACCCTGGGCCTGCTGATGGTGCTGCCGTTGCTGTTCCAGGGGCTCGCCGGCTCCGCCGACTGGGCTCAGGACGTCTACGCCTACCTCCCGACCGTGGCCGGCGAACGCCTCATCGCAGCAGGCCCCACCCCGGACGGCCTGCTGTCGCCGGGCGCCGGGTTCGCCGTGCTGGCCGGCTACGCCGTCGCCGTCCTCGCGGCCGCCGCCCTCGCCGTCCGGCGTCGCGACGCGTGAGGCACCCGCCGAGCGCGCCGCCCCGTGAGGTCCGTCATCCGTCACGAGGTCGGTCAGCATGGAGACCGATCGTGTGACAGCTGACCGAACTCACGGCGGACGGCCGCCGGCGCGCGTGGCATTCCGCTTCCGGCAGGATGGACCCCATGACCGCACAGCTCTGGATCACCGGCGACCCCGAGACGGACGCGCTGCTGAGCGACGACATGTTCGCGCTGCTCGTAGGCATGCTGCTCGACCAGCAGTACCCGATGGAGCACGCGTTCGCGGGCCCACGCAAGATCCGCGACCGGCTGGGGAGCATCGACCCGCACGCGGTGGCGGACGCCGACCCGGACGAGTTCGTGACGCTCGCGACCACTCCCCCGGCGATCCACCGGTACGGGCGGTCGATGGCCGGCCGCGTGCAGGCGCTGGCGCTGGCGATCGTGGACGACTACGACGGCGACGTCGCGAAGCTCTGGACGACGCCCGGGGCGGAGGGTCCCGCCACCGGGGCGGAGGTGCTGGCCCGCCTGCGCGCGCTGCCGGGCTTCGGCGAGCAGAAGGCCAAGATCTTCCTCGCCCTGCTCGGCAAGCAGCGCGGGATCCGGCCGGCCGGCTGGCAGGAGGCGGCGGGGCACTACGGCGACGAGGGCTCGCGGCGCTCGATCGCGGACGTGACGAGCGCCGAGTCGCTGGCCGAGGTGCGGACGTTCAAGAAGGCGCAGAAGGCGGCGGCGAAGGCGGCCAAGCAGTCCTGACGCCCACCGCGGTTGCGAACAGCGTCGCTCCGGGCAGCATGACCTGCATGAACACCCGACGACGGCGGAACCTGTGGGCCCCGGCCGTCGCCGCGCTGGTCGCGGCGGCCGCCGGGTGCGCCGGACCCGGCGACGGTGACGCCCAGGACGTCGTCACCCGCTTCTATGCCGCGGTGGCGGCGGGCGACGGGGACGCCGCGTGCGCGCTGCTACTGACCGGGGCCGCCGAGGACCTGGCCGAGGAGGAGCAGGCCCCGTGCCCCGAGGCCCTGCTCGACCCGGCGGGCCCGGGCGGTGTGCTCGGTGAGCGCGCCGCCGCAGCGACCGTCGATGCGGTGCACCGGGCGGGCAGCCAGGCGCAGGTGGTCACGGCCTCCGACACCGTGTTCCTGGCCCGGTCGGGTGATACCTGGGTGGTGACCGGCGTCGGGTGCGACCCGCGCGGCGAGCGCCCGTACGACTGCGAGGTGGAGTCGTGAACGCGTCCAAGGCGATCTTCGCGGTCACGGTCGCGCTGATCGTGCTCGGTCTGGTCGCGGCGTTCGTGCTCGCCGGGGCGCACCGATGAGCCGGGGCGCGGGCGGCCCGGTCGCGCGGGTGCTGCGGGAGAACTCGCTCAGCCTGGCCTTCGGCCTGCTCTTCCTGGCCGTCCTGGTCGGCCAGGCGTTCGTCGGGGCGGCGCAGCGCGACGCCGACCAGGTCGCCGCGGGGCTCGAGCCGCTGGGGGTGGCCGGGTACGTCACGTCGTCCGTGTTCTGGGTCGACGTCACGGAGAACTGGCAGTCCGAGTTCCTGCAGTTCCTGCTGTTCATCGGCCTGACCGTGTGGTTCGTGCAGCGCGGCTCCCCCGAGTCCAAGCAGGTCGGCGAGGCGGGCCGGGAGACGGACGAGGAGCAGCTCGTCGGGGAGCACGCCCGGCCCGACTCCCCCGCCTGGGCGCGGGCGGGAGGCTGGCGACTGAGCGTGTACTCGCACTCGCTGACCCTGGTGATGGGGTCGATCTTCCTGGGCTCGTGGCTCGCCCAGTCCGCGGCGGGCGTCGTCGCGTACAACGAGGAGCAGCTGCGCGACCGCCACGACCCGGTCACCTGGACCGCCTACCTGGGCATGCCGGACTTCTGGGACCGCACGCTGCAGAACTGGCAGTCCGAGCTGCTCGCCGTCCTCTGCATGGTCGTGTTCGCCATCTACCTGCGCGAGCGCGGGTCCCCGGAGTCCAAGCCCGTCGGCACCCCGCACGGCACCACCGCCGTCGAGGGCTGACCGCCGCGGCCTGAACGACGGCGCCCGCGCCGCGCGGTCCTTGACACCCCAGCAGGGCCCTCCTATTCTGCCGCTGTAATCGATTACTCGTGCTGGGCTTTGCGACGGAGCGGAGACGGCCCACGATGACCGCGAGCACACCCCCACCGGCAGCGCGCCCCGCGCCCTTGCTGGAGATGCGGGGCATCGGCAGGTCCTTCCCCGGCGTGCGGGCGCTGGACGGCGTGCACCTCACGGCCGACGCCGGCGAGGTGGTCGCGCTGCTCGGCGAGAACGGCGCCGGCAAGTCGACGCTGATCAACGTCCTGTCGGGCGTGTTCGGCACCTATGACGGCCGGGTGCTCGTGGACGGGACGCCGGTGAGGCTGCACACCCCCGCGGAGGCGCAGCGGCTCGGGATCGCCACCATCCATCAGGAGCTCAACCTCGTCCCCGACATGTCGGTGTCCGACAACATCTGGCTCGGCCGCGAACGCTCGCAGGCGGGCTGGGTCGACCGCCGCACGCAGGTGCGCGAGGCCGCGCAGCTGCTCGGAAGGGTCGGCCTGCGGATCGACCCGCGCAAGCCGGTGCGCCAGTTCCGCGTGGCGGAGCAGCAGCTGATCGAGGTCGCCAAGGCCCTGAGCATCGACGCGCGGGTGCTCATCATGGACGAGCCCACGTCCGCGCTCGCCGACGCCGAGGTCCGGCGGCTCTTCGACGTGATCCGGGCGCTCACCGCCGAGGGCGTCGCCGTCGTGTACATCTCCCACCGGCTCGAGGAGCTGGAGGAGATCGCCGACCGCGTCACCGTGCTGCGGGACGGCCGCTGGATCGGCACCCGTCCGATGACCGGGGTCAGCCGCGACGAGCTGATCCACATGATGGTGGGGCGCGAGCTCGGCGCGCAGTCGCTGCCCTCGGACCACGACGTCGCGGCCGGCCCGGTGGCCGGGACCGGCACCGGCACCGGCACCGGCGCTCCCGCAGACGGTGCCGAGCCGCGCCTCGTCGTCGACGGCCTGACGGTGCGCGCCGATCCCCGCGCAGGCCGTGTGGCGCTGCGCGGGGTGGGATTCTCGGTCCGGCCCGGGGAGGTGGTCGGGCTGGCCGGGCTGATGGGCGCGGGGCGCACCGAGACGCTCGAGGCCGTGTTCGGCGCCTACCGGCGCCACGACGTCGGCGGCACGGTGCTGCTCGACGGCCGTCCGCTGCGCCCCCGGTCGCCACGCCGCGCCATCGACCGCGGCGTCGCGCTGGTGGCCGAGGACCGCAAGACGCAGAGCCTGGTGCTGGGCGGCTCCGTACGCTTCAACACCTCGCTCGCCGCGCTGCGCCGGTTCGCCTCCGCGGGCTGGCTGCGGGGCACCGCCGAGCGTCGCCACGTCCAGGACGAGGTGCGCCGGCTCGCAGTGAAGACCCCCGGGATCGCCGCCACCGTGGGTCACCTGTCCGGTGGCAACCAGCAGAAGGTCGTGCTGGCCAAGTGGCTGCTCACCGGCCCGCGCGTCATCCTCCTCGACGAGCCCACCCGCGGCATCGACGTGGGGGCGAAGGCCGAGATCTACGACATCGTCGCGGCCCTCGCCGCCGAGGGCGTGGCCGTCGTCGTCGCGTCGTCCGAGCTGCCCGAGCTCCTGCGCATGAGCGACCGGATCGTCGTCCTGTGCGAGGGGCGGGTCACCGCGGACCTGGATGCCGCGAGCGCCACCCAGGAGGACATCCTCACCGCCGCGATGTCGCGCCGCGCGCTCGTGGCGCCGTGAGGCGCCGACCGGCATGACGGCCGAACCGGCCCCACCCCCGCCGACCTCCGAGAAGGGACAGAGCGTGACCACCACCACCCAGGCGGCGCCGCCGTCGACGGCACCGGGCCGACTCCGCCGACTCCTCCCCGTGCTCGGCGGGGCACAGGGCTACATCGGCCTCGTGCTCATCGTGCTCATCGGCATCTGGAGCCAGGGCGACCGCTTCGCGGACGTGGACAACCTCACCAACGCGATCGGCTACTTCGCCCCCCGCGGGATCCTCGCCGTGGGCATGACGCTCGTGATCATCAGCGGCGGCATCGACCTGTCCGTGGGCGCGGTGATGGCGGTCGGCTCCACGGCGTCGGCGATGCTGCTGACGCAGGCGAACTGGCCGGTCGCGGCGATCGTCCCGGCGTCGATGCTCATCGGCGCGGCCTTCGGGTTCGTCAACGGCGCCGGCACCGCGTGGCTGCGGATCCAGTCCTTCGTCATGACCCTGGCGATGATGACGATCGCGCGGGGCATCGTTCGCGAGGCGTCGGGCAACCAGTCGATCGGCACGGTGGTGCTCACGCCCGACGGCGAGGTGGCGCCCGGCTCCGCGCAGTTCCAGCTGCTCGGCACGCCCGGCACGCGGCTTTTCGACGTGCCGCTCGTCGGCTACTTCCCGGTGCTGGCGCTGCTCGTCGTCATCGTCGTCTTCCAGCTGCTGCTGAGCCGCACCACCTTCGGCCGCCACGTGTACGCGGTGGGCGGCAACCCGACCGCGGCGCGGCTGTCGGGCGTGAGCGTCACCGGCGTCACGGTCGTGGTGTTCACGCTGTCCGGCATGCTCGCGGGCCTGGCCGGCCCGATCAACGCCGCCTACAACGCGTCGGCCGACCCGCAGGCCGGCCTGGGCTACGAGCTCGACGCGATCGCGGCGGTCGTCATCGGCGGCGCCAGCCTGGCCGGCGGCCGCGGGTCGGTGGTCGGCACCGCGGTGGGCGCGCTGATCCTCACCCTGCTCGACAACGTGCTCGGCCTGAACAACTTCAGCGCCAACTGGCAGATGATCATCAAGGGCACCATCGTCGTGGCCGCCGTCGTCATCCAGCGGCCCGACCTGCTGGCGGGCATCGTCGCCCGCCTACGCCGCCGCGACGAGCCCGGAACACCCGACGACGCGTCCGGCGCGCCCGCGCCCACGTCGTCCCCAGCCCCGGCCACGCGTCGCGCCGCCGGTGAGGACACCCCTCGGGAATCCACCACGCAGGACGTCACCACGAAGGAGCTCTGATGAAGCACAGCAGACTCGCCGGCATCACAGCGGCGTGCGTCGCGGGACTGCTCACGCTCGGCGCGTGCAGCACCAACACCGACACGGGATCGGGCGGCGGCTCGGGCGGGGAGGACGGCGCAGAGCAGTCCCCCGCCGCGTCGGACGGCCGACTGGTCCCGGAGAAGGACTCGTACGTCATCGGCTACTCGCAGTCGAACAACGCCGAGCCCTACCGAGCCCAGCTCAACACGCAGCTCGAGTACTTCGTCTCGCAGCACGACAACCTCGAGCTCCTGCCGATCGCCGACGCCCAGCAGGACTCGTCGCGGCAGGTCAGCCAGGTGCAGCAGTTCGTCCAGCAGGGCGTCGACATCCTCGTGGTGTCGCCCAACGAGTCGGACCCGCTCACCCCGCCCGTCGAGCAGGCGTGCGCGGCGGGCATCCCGGTGATCGTCCTCGACCGCACCGTGAACACCGACTGCATCGCGGCGTTCATCGGCGGCGACAACGTGGCGATCGGCGAGGCGGCGGGCGAGCTCGCGCTGCAGCTTCTGCCCGACGGCGGCAACGTCGTGGAGCTGCGCGGGATCGAGTCGAACCAGCCGCAGATCGACCGCGACCAGGGCTTCCGCGACGCCATCGCCCAGAACCCGGACATCACCATCGTCAAGGACCAGGACGCCAAGTGGCTCAAGGAGGAGGGCACCAAGGTCATGCAGCAGTGGCTCGCCTCCGGCGAGGACATCGACCTCGTCTACGCGCACAACGACCCGATGGCCCTGGGCGCGTACCTGGCGGCCGCGGGCGCGGGCAAGGAGAAGGACATCAAGTTCATCGGCATCGACGGGCTCGCGATCCCCGACGGCGGCATCCGCGCCGTCCAGGAGGGCCAGCTCGCGGGCACGTTCGTCTACCCGACGGGCGCCGAGGAGGCGGTCGACACCATCACGAAGATCGTGGCGGGCGAACCCTTCGAGGCCGAGCAGATCCTCCCGACCACCGCGGTGACACCGGAGAACGCCGCCGAGATCTACGAGCAGTACGACTTCAGCGCGAAGGGCTGACGTCGACGCCGTCCCACGGACGCACGAGGGGCCGCCGACCCGGTCGGG
>NZ_JBHVBO010000037.1:0-25548 GCF_042668085.1 Isoptericola sp. NPDC057391
GGCGTACGTTGACCGCATGACGACGCACCCGTCCGCGCCGCAGCAACCGGGCAGCCTCGACGGGACGGCGGAGGCCACCGCGCTCGACGCGTTCCTCGCCGTGCGCCCGCAGCTGTTCGGCATCGCCTACCGGATGCTCGGCAGCGTGGCGGAGGCGGAGGACGTGGTGCAGGACGCGTGGCTCCGCTGGCAGGCGACGGACCGCGCCGCCGTGCGCAACCCGGCGGCGTTCCTCACCACGGTGACGACGCGGCTCGCGATCAATTCGGCGACGTCGGCCCGCGCGCGGCGCGAGACGTACGTCGGGCCGTGGCTGCCCGAGCCGGTGGACACGTCGCAGGACCCGGCGCTCGGCGCCGAGCGCGCGGAGGCGCTCGAGCTGGCGACGCTGCTGCTCATGGAGCGGCTCACCCCGGTGGAGCGCGCGGTGTACGTGCTGCGGGAGGCGTTCGGCTACCCGTACGCGCGGATCGCGGAGATCCTCGACCTCACCGAGGCGAACGCGCGGCAGCTCGCCCGGCGGTCGCGCGACCGGCTCAGCACGCGCGAGGCGGTGCCCGTCGACCCGGGCGAGCACCGGCGCCTGCTCGACGAGCTCGTGGCCGCCGCGCACGAAGGGGACCTGGCGCGCTTCGAGCGCTACCTGGCGGACGACGTCGTCGCGCGCCCCGACGGCGGCGGGCGGGTGCACGCGTCGCGCGTCGAGCTGGTGGGCGTGGCTCGGGTGTCGCTCTTCCTCGACAACGTGTGGCGCAAGTACTGGGACGCCGGCGCCGTCCGGCACGTCGAGGCGAACGGACTGCCCGCCGTCGTGGTCGACCTGGACGGTGCGCCGTTCGCGCTCCTCGCGCTCGACGTCGCCGCCGGGCGGGTCGAGCACGTGTACATCCAGGTCAACCCCGACAAGCTGGCAGGCTACGCCGCCGCGTCCTGACGCCCCTCGGCGTCGCCGGGCGCGCCGTCGTCCGGCGTGGTGACCGCGGCGAACGCGGCGCGCGGCGTCTGCACGGACGCGAGCGAGACGACGTCGCGCCCGAAGACCGCGGCCGTGAGCCAGACCGCGAGCACGCGGGCCTTGCGCTCCCACGTCGGGACGGCGAGCAGGTGGTACCCGCGGTGCATCAGCCACGCGAGGCGGCCGCGCACCACGACCCGGCCGGACTGGAAGACGCCGGACCCCAGCCCCAGCGTGGCGATCACGCCCAGGCTGCCGTGCACGTACGGGCGCGTGGGGCGCCCGTGCAGGCTCGCGACGAGGTTGCGCGCCAGGCGACGCCCCTGCCGCACGGCGTGCTGCGCGTTGGGGACCGCGAGCGCGCCGGGCCGTGCGACGGCGAGGTCCGGGACGGCGGCGCCGTCGCCCGCGGCCCACGCGTCGTCGACGGGCGCGTCGTCGGTGCCGACCCGCAGGTCGGGCCGCACGACGACGTACCCGCGGCGGTCCACCGGCAGGTCGGTGTGCGTCGCGACCACGGGGTTCGCCGCGTTGCCCGCCGTCCACACGAGCAGGCCCGACGCGAACGACTCCCCGGTCAAGAGGCGGACGACGCCGTCGGCCGCGGACTCCAGGCCCGTGCCGAGGTGCACGTGCGCGCCGCGACGCTCGAGCTGCTCGACGACCCAGCGGCCCGGGCGGTCCGTCACCTCCGGCAGGATCCGGTCGCTCAGCTCGACGAGGTGGAACCGCAGCTCGGCGGCGTCGATCTCGGGGTACCGGGGGAGCAGGTCGTGCGCGAGCGACAGCAGCTCGGCGAAGCCCTCGACGCCGGAGAACCCGCCGCCGACGAACGTCACGGTGAGCAGCCGTTCCCGCTCCGGCCCGCGCGGCAGGCTCGCCGCGCGGTCGAACGACGTCAGCAGCCGGTCGCGGATCGCGACCGCCTCCTCGACGTGCTTCATCCCGATCGCGTGCTCCGCGACGCCCGGCACCGGGAAGACGCGCGTCACCGCGCCCGCCGTCACCACCACCGTGTCGTAGGGCAGGCGGTACGGCTCGCCCGAGCGCGGCCGCACGACGACGACCCGGTCCGCGTGGTCCACGCGTACCACCGACCCGTCGACCAGCCGCGTGCGGCGCAGGTGGCCGCGGTGGGCCACCGCCGCGTGCCGCGCCTCGACCGACCCGGCCACCACCTCCGGCAGGAACGGCTGGTACGTCATGTACGGGCGCGGGTCGACGAGCACCAGCTCCACCTCGCCGCGCCGCAGCTCCCGCCGCAGGCCCTTCTCCAGCTCCCGGGCCGCCGTGAAGCCCGCGTAGCCGCCACCGACGATCACGATACGTCGCATCACTGCCTCCTGTGCCGCGCCCGTCGGGCGCTCTCACCACGTCGACCGCGCAGCGCGCCGCTCTGTGACGGTCGCGGGGTGTGACGTCGGAGACGTCGCCGTGGGGTCGTAGGGTTGCCGCATGGCCGCCATCCCCACCCCGTACGAGGACCTGCTGCGCGACGTGCTGGAGCACGGCACGCACAAGGAGGATCGCACCGGGACGGGCACACGCAGCGTGTTCGGCCGGCAGCTGCGGTACGACCTGCAGCAGGGCTTCCCGCTGATCACCACCAAGCGGGTGCACCTCAAGTCGGTCGCCTACGAGCTGCTGTGGTTCCTGCGCGGTGACTCCAACGTGCGCTGGCTGCAGGAGCACGGCGTGACGATCTGGGACGAGTGGGCCTCGCCCGAGGGCGAGCTGGGCCCGGTCTACGGCGTGCAGTGGCGCTCGTGGCCGACGCCGGACGGGCAGCACGTGGACCAGATCGCAGGCGTGATCGACCAGATCAAGGTCAACCCGGACTCGCGCCGCCTCGTCGTCAGCGCGTGGAACGTGGCCGAGCTGGCCGACATGGCGCTGCCGCCCTGCCACCTGCTGTTCCAGTTCTACGTGGCGGACGGGAAGCTGAGCTGCCAGCTCTACCAGCGCTCCGCCGACCTGTTCCTCGGCGTGCCGTTCAACATCGCCTCTTACGCGCTGCTCACGCACATGGTGGCCGCGCAGACCGGTCTCGAGGTGGGCGAGTTCGTCTGGACCGGCGGCGACTGCCACGTCTACGACAACCACGTCGAGCAGGTCCGTACCCAGCTGGAGCGGGACCCGTACCCCTACCCGACCCTCCGCCTCGCGCCGCGCGACTCGATCTTCGACTACGCGTACGAGGACATCGAGGTGCTCGGCTACCAGCACCACCCGGGCATCAAGGCCCCGGTCGCCGTCTGACCGGGACCGGGACGACGTGATCGGACTGATCTGGGCCCAGGCGCGCGACGCGGCGGGCCGGCCCGTCATCGGCGCCGCGGGCGAGATCCCGTGGCGCGTGCCGGAGGACTTCGCGCACTTCAAGGCCACGACGGCGGGGCACCCCGTCGTCATGGGGCGCCGCACCTGGGAGTCCCTGCCGCGCCGCCCGCTGCCCGGGCGCACCAACGTCGTCGTGACGCGGCAGCCGGGCTGGTCCGACGACGGCGCGGTCGTCGTGGGCTCGGTGGACGCGGCCCTGGCGCTCGCCGCCGCGGCCCCCGGCGGGGACGAGGTCTGGGTGATGGGCGGCGGCGAGGTCTACGCCGCCACGCTGGCGCTCGCGGACCGGCTCGTCGTCACCGAGATCGGCCTGGAGGTCGAGGGCGACGCGTTCGCCCCCGCCGTCGACGCCGCGACCTGGGGGATCGTCGACGACGGCGCGTGGGCGACGTCGTCCGGCCCGGGCGCCCTGCGCCACCGCGTGCGCACCTACGCGCGCGCCCTCGCGAGGTAGCACCAAGCCCGCCGAGGTAGTGCCCGCACTGTCGAGGTAGTACGAACCCTGCCGAGGTAGTACCAGCCCTCCGGGCCATCTGCCGAGCCCGAACTACCTCGCCACGCCCTCGACTACCTCGCCGAGCTCCGTACTACCTCGCCGAGACCGGCACTCCCTCGGCAGGTCCCGGACTCGTTCGCGGGGGCCAGATCACGATCTCGACACCGATCCGTGGAAGGCGCTTGCCGATTGCGGTACCCGTCCGGTACGTTTCCGAGAAACCGGTTACCGGCGCGTTTCACCAGGAGCGCGAACAGCTCGAGGAAGAGCAGAGGGGCACGCCAATGGTGGTTGTGATGATCGAGGGGAGCGCGCGATGAGCGCGGTCACCGCCGCGAGGACCGCGGCACCGACGACGCCGACGTCCGGCGGCGCCGCGCCGGCGCGCCCGCGCCGCAAGCGGGCGTCGGCCCTGTGGAAGCACAAGGCGCTCTACCTCATGGCCGTGCCGGGGATCTTGTACTTCCTCGTCTTCAAGTACGCGCCCATGGGCGGCCTGGTCATCGCGTTCCAGGACTACATGCCGTTCCTCGGCATCGGGGGCAGCCCGTGGGTCGGCTTCGACCACTTCGTGCGCTTCTTCACCGAGGACACGTTCATGGTGCTGCTGCGCAACACCGTGGTGATCTCGCTCCTGCTGCTGATCTTCTCGTTCCCGGTGCCGATCATCCTGGCGCTGCTGCTCAACGAGGTGCGCACCAAGGTCTTCCAGCGCAGCGTGCAGACGGTCATCTACCTGCCGCACTTCATGTCGTGGGTCATCGTCGCGTCGATCTTCTACGTGCTGCTCTCGACCGACGGCGGCGCGGTGAACAACCTCATCGTCGAGTGGGGCGGCCAGCCGATCCCGTTCCTCACCGACCCCGACTGGCTGCGGCCCCTGTACGTGGGGCAGGAGATCTGGAAGGGCGCCGGGTGGGGCACCATCGTGTACCTCGCCGCGATGACGGCGGTGGACACGCAGCTCTACGAGGCGGCGGAGCTCGACGGCGCGGGCCGCATGCGCCAGACCTGGCACATCACGCTGCCGGCCATCCGGCCCACCATCATCGTGATGTTCATCCTGGCCATCGGGGACTTCCTGGAGCTCGGCTTCGAGCACATGTTCCTGGTGATGAACTCGCTGAACCGCTCCGTGGGCGACATCTTCGACACGTACGTCTACACGACCGGTATCGAGAACGGGCAGCTCAGCTACGCCGCCGCGGTGGGCCTCTTCAAGGGTCTCGTCGGCCTGATCCTCGTGGTGATGGCCAACCGCCTCGCGAAGAAGTTCGGCGAGGAGGGCGTCTACTGATGTTCTCCTTCGAGGGCTTCGTCCGGATCAACACGTTCCTGACCGGCGTGTACCGGTTCGCCTACCTCAACGTGCTCTGGCTCGCGACCACGGTCCTCGGGCTCGGCCTGTTCGGCGCCGGCCCGGCGTCGTACGCCCTGGCGCGGTACGTGGACGGCTGGTTCCGCCGCGGCGAGACGCCGCCGGTCGCCCGGACGTTCGTCGCCGGCGTCCGCGAGCAGCCGTGGCGCGCCATGGTCGTCAGCTGGATCCTCGCGGGCGCGGGCGCCGTCATCGTCACCAACGTCTTTCGCGCCCCGAGCTGGACCGTGCAGGCGCTGAACGTCGTGGCGCTCGTCGTGCTCGCCGTCGCCGCCGCGTACGTGTACCCGGTCATGGTCGCGACCGACGTCGCGCCCGTCGGCCGGCAGCTCGCGAGCGCCCTGCTGATCGGCTTCGGCTCGCTGCACTGGACCATCCTCGGCACCACCGCCGTCGCCCTCACCGGCTGGCTGCTGTGGCAGTTCGCGTCGCCGTTGCTCGTGCTGTTCGGGGTGGGGATCCCCGCGTGCGCGATCGGCGTCGTCACCCGCATCGTCTTTCGTCCCCTGGCGCAGGTCCCGGAACAGCCGGACACCCACGCGCCGTACCGCAGTTCCATCGACGCGCCTGTGACGGAGCAGGTGGCATGAGACAGAGGAGTCGCACCATGAGGAGAGGCATGTTCGTCAAGGGCGCGGCGGCGGCAGCCGTCGCCGCGCTGGCCCTGACCGCCTGCGGCAACGGCGGGTCCGGCGACGAGGCCGAGGCCGACGACGGCCCCATCAGCTGGATGGCCATGCTCCACACGCCGACGACGCCGGAGAAGGACGGCGTCATCGAGTCGGCGCTCGAGGAGTACACGGGCCAGAAGTTCGACATGCAGTGGGTGCCGGACGCCTCGAAGGAGGAGAAGATCAACTCGGCGCTCGCCTCGGGGTCGCTCGCGGACATCGTGTCCCTCACCGTGACCGACAGCACCCAGGTGCGCCAGGCGCTCGGCTCCGGCCAGTTCTGGGACGTCGAGAAGTACCTCGCCGACTACCCGAACCTGTCGAAGATCGACCCCGACACGCTCGACGCCGCCAAGCTGGACGGCAAGCTCTACGGCGTCCCCTTCCAGAAGATCAAGGCCCGCTACGGCATCGTCGTGCGGCAGGACTGGCTCGACAACCTGGGTCTCGAGGCGCCGCACACGATCGAGGACCTGGAGAAGGTCGCCGTGGCGTTCACGAAGGACGACCCGGACGGCAACGGCAAGGACGACACGACCGGGTTCATCGACCGCGAGGAGAGCTTCCTCGTCGGGTTCCGGTCGCTGTCCGGGTACTTCGGCGCGGGTGACAAGTTCGAGGTCACCGACGACGGCCAGGTCGTCCCGGCGTTCACCACCGACGCCTTCAAGGAGGCGATGGAGTGGTACCGCGGCGTCTACGAGCAGGGCGCCGTGAACCAGGAGTTCGTCACCGTCCAGAAGCAGAACCAGCAGGACGCGATCGCGCGCGGCAAGGGCGGCATCGTCGTCACCGGCCTGTTCGAGGCCAAGAACTACATGGCCCTCGCCGAGAGCGCCGACCCGAAGACGCCGATGAAGTGGGCGCTGATCAACGACATGCACACCGCCGACGTGGAGCACCGCATCCTCACGGACACGGGCGGCGGCATGGGCGGCTGGCTCGCGTTCCCGAAGACCGAGGTGAAGTCCGAGGCCGAGCTCAAGAAGATCCTCACGTTCATCGACAAGCTGCTGGACGAGGAGGCGTACGCCCTCATGACCAACGGCGTCGAGGGCACGCACTACACGATCGACGGCGACGGCGTCGTGACGATCACCGACCAGACGGCGTGGGAGCAGGAGGTCCAGCCGTACTCGTCGTCCCGCCCCTCCGAGAAGGTCGTGACGTACAAGAGCAGCACGCCGTACGTCGACGAGGCGAACGAGAAGATGGCGGAGCAGGAGGACGACGTCGTCATCAACCCGGCGCAGTCGCTGTCGTCCGAGACGTTCGACCGGCAGTGGTCGGCGATCGAGGAGCAGGTCAACGACGCGTACAACCGGTACCTCACCGGGCAGATCGAGATGGCCGACTACGAGGCCGTCATCGAGGGGCTCCGCGGCCAGGGCCTCGACCAGATCATCGAGGAGTACACCGCCGCGTACGCCAAGGTGAACGGCTGACCACCCCCCCTGACGCTGCGAGCGGGCGTCCGTCCGACGCCCGCTCGCAGCACCCGCCCGCACGACGAGAGGCGACACGTGCACACCCTCGACGAGACCCTCGCCACGGCCACGCTCCAGGCGGCGATCGACGACGCCGCGGCCGCCGGCGGCGGCACCGTGGTGGTGCCCGCCGGCACGCACCGCACCGGGGCCCTGCGCCTGCGCTCCCACGTGGAGCTGCACCTCGAGGCGGGCGCGCTCCTGCAGTTCGTGCCCGACCCCGCGCTGTACCCGCCGGTCGACGCGCGCTGGGAGGGCGCCCCGGCCACGATCCACTCCCCGTGCCTGTACGCGGCGGGCGAGACGGACGTCGCGATCACCGGGTTCGGCACGATCGACGGCGGCGGCGCCCCGTGGTGGGACACCTTCCGCCACGACCGCGCGTCGCTCGCCCACCCGCGGCCCACGCTCGTGGGCCTGCACGACTGCACGCGGGTCACGGTGCGCGACGTGCGGCTGACCAACTCCCCGAGCTGGACGGTGCACCCGCTGCGCTGCGACGGCGTCACCGTCACCAACGTCGTCATCGTCAACCCGCCGGACTCGCCCAACACGGACGGGATCGACCCCGAGTCGTGCCGCAACGTGCGGATCAGCGACTGCCACATCGACGTCGGCGACGACTGCGTGGTCCTCAAGGCGGGCACCGAGCGGGACCCGGACCGCATCCCGTGCGAGAACGTCGCCATCACCAACTGCACGATGGTGCACGGCCACGGCGGCGTCGTCATCGGGTCCGAGATGAGCGGAGGCGTGCGCGACGTCGTCATCAGCAACTGCGTCTTCGAGGGCACCGACCGTGGCATCCGCATCAAGTCGCGGCGCGGGCGCGGCGGGGTGGTGGAGGACGTCCGCGTGACGAACGTCGTCATGCGCGGCGTGATGACCCCGTTCGTCATCAACCCCTTCTACTTCTGCGGCCCGGACGGCAAGGAGCCCCACGTCGCGGACCGCGCGCCGCACCCGGTGGGCGACACGACGCCGGTGTTCCGCCGCATCCACCTGGCGCACATCACCGCGCGCGACGTGCACGCCGCCGCCGGTCACCTCTACGGCCTGCCCGAGCAGCCGCTGACCGACGTCACGCTCGACGACGTCACGATCTCCTACGCCGCCGACGCCGTGCCCGACGTCCCCGCGATGGCCGACGGCGTGCCCGCGATGCGGCGCGCCGGCCTCCACCTGGGCTTCGTCGCCGACTCCGACCTATCGCGCGTGCGCATCGAGGGCTGCGAGGGGCCGGGCGTCGTCGTCGAGGAGAGCCCGACGCTGCGGCTGTCGGAGGTGAGGGTCGATGGCGAGCGTCTCGATGCGTGAGCCCGTGCGCGCCGACGCGGCGCCGACCGGGCCCACGATCCGGCGCACGGCCGAGACCTGGGTGGCGGTCGCCGGCATGGTGGCGTCGGCGGTGTTCCTCGGTGGGTTCGCGCTG
The DNA here is from genome assembly GCF_042668085.1 of Isoptericola sp. NPDC057391. NCBI lineage: Bacteria > Bacillati > Actinomycetota > Actinomycetes > Micrococcales > Promicromonosporaceae > Isoptericola > Isoptericola sp. NPDC057391. The sequence goes on from NZ_JBHVBO010000037.1 coordinate 8,760, forward strand.
GTGATGAACCGGACGGACGAGCAGACGTTCCTCGACGCGGTGTACCCCGCGATGACGGACGCGGGCATGCGGCTCGAGCCCGCGGGCGCCTACGACGCCGCCCGGACGCTCGCCGCGTGGTTCGGCCTGACGCTCGTCGTCGTGCTGCTCGTCGCCGCGGCCGGGATCTACGTCGCCCACCGCCGTCCCGCCCGCCGGTCGACCGGCTGGTGGTTCCTCGGGGCGGGGCTCGTGTGCCTCCTCGGCAGCCAGCTCGTCCTGTACCCCATCGCCTTCCTCTTCTTCGTCGCCGCCGGCCTGTTCGCCGTGCGGCCGACCGACCCGCCCGCCGGCCCCTCCGCCGCGCGGGCCCCCGACCACACGTCCGAGACCGGGAGCACCTCATGAGCAAGACCCTCGCAGCGCCGCGAGCCGCCACCCGTGAGCGCAGCCGCATCCATCGGCCCACCACCGGGATGCGCGTGTTCCGGGTGGTGAACGTGATCGTGCTGAGCGCCTTCGCGTTGATCTGCGTGCTGCCGTTCATCAACGTGCTGGGCAGCTCGCTGGCGACGCCCGGCGAGCTCGCGACCCGCCCGTTCGTGCTCATCCCGCAGACGTTCACGCTCGACGCGTACCGCTACATCCTGTCGACGTCGACGATCTTCCGGGCGATGGGCGTCTCGGTGTTCGTCACCGTGGTGGGCACCTTCGTCAGCCTGCTGCTGACGTCGCTGATGGCGTACGCGCTGTCGAAGCGGTACCTCCGGGGCCGCCGCGTCATCAACTTCCTCGTGGTGTTCACGATGCTGTTCAGCGGCGGCATGATCCCCACGTTCATCGTCGTGAACAGCCTCGGGCTCATCGACTCGCTGTGGTCGCTGATCCTCCCGGTGGCGATCAACGCGTTCAACTTCGTCATCATGCGCAGCTTCTTCCAGGGCATCCCGGACAGCCTGGAGGAGGCCGCCCGCATCGACGGCTGCTCCGACCTGGGCGTGTTCCTGCGCATCGTGCTGCCGCTGTCGCTCGCGTCGATCGCGACCATCGGCCTCTTCTACGCCGTCTACTACTGGAACACGTACCAGAACGCGATCCTCTACATCAACGACTCCACGAAGTGGCCGATCCAGGTGCTGCTGCGCCAGATCGTCATCGTCGCGAGCGGCATGAACGCCGACGAGAGCGCGGTGGACGTCGTCCCGCCGGCGCAGTCGGTGAAGATGGCCGTCATCTTCGTCGCGACGCTGCCGATGCTGATCGTCTACCCGTTCGTCCAGAGGTTCTTCGTCAAGGGCGCGCTGATCGGCTCGGTCAAGGGCTGACCTCTCGCACGCGTCAGCGGGCGTAGGCGGCGTGGAACGTCCAGCGGGGGTCGAGCGTCTCGCCGAACCCCTGCGACTGGACGGCGAGGGTGCCGTCGTCGGCCAGGGCCAGACGGAGCCGCAGCGTGGCCAGCTCGTCGCCGTGGGTGCCCGCGCGCACGTCGAGGGTGCCGGGGGCGGACCAGCCGGCGGTGACCACCGCCGGCTCGGCGGCGATCCGGGTCGTCAGCGGGCCGCCGGTGTCGAACGCGACCGACCAGCCGTCGGACGACGCGAGCGCGCCGCCGTCGCCCTCGACGGTGACCTGGAGGTCCGCCGGACCCGTGCCCCGGGTGCGGCTCGCCCAGGTGCCGGCCAGCGGGCGGGCGTGCGCGGCGTCGTGCCGCGGCGCGGGCCAGTCGAGCGTCGTGACGGCGGCTCCCGGCGCGGCGGCGTCCCCGCCCGCCCGCGCCAGCTCGCGCGCGGGCTCGACGAGGTGGGCGAGAACGAGGTCGAGCAGCTTCTGGTCCCCGCTCGCCGCGGCCTGGGAGTCGGCCGTGACGACCACCGTCACCCGTAGCTCGGGGTCGCCGTAGACGATCTGACCGCCCAGGCCGAACATCAGCCACCCGCCGGCGGGCGGCAGCCACAGCTGGTACCCGTAGCCCGCGCGGAACGGCCCGCCCCACGTCTGCGTGGCGGGGTGCGACCGGGTCGCCGTCGCCGCCGCGAGGTAGTCCGCCGGGAGCAGCCGCGCGCCGTCGTGCACGCCGCCGTCGTCGAGCAGCCGGGCCAGCCGGGCGAGGTCGTCCGGGGTGCAGATCAGGCCGGAGCCGCCGTGGCTGAAGCCGTCCGGGCCGGGCAGGAAGCGCAGGCCGGGGGAGACGCCGAGAGGGTCGAGCACGCGCGGGCGCAGGTAGTCGGCGAGGGTGCCGCCCGTGGTCCGCTCCACGAGCGCGGCCAGCGTGTACGACGCGCTGGTGTCGTAGGTGAACAGGGTGCCCGGCGGGTGGGTGGGCTCGACGCGGAAGTACGACTCCAGCCAGCCGCCCTCGCGCACCTTGTACGTCGTCGAGCGGTGCGGGCCGACCATCGCGAGCATGTGCCCCAGCGTGGTGGCCTCGAGCCAGGGGTGCGCGGGGTGGCCCGTGACGAGGTCGGGGAAGTGCCGCAGGACCGGGTCGTCGAGGGAGAGCCGACCCTCGGCGGCGAGCAGGCCGACGGCCAGGCCGGTGACGGTCTTCGACACCGAGTACATGCGCTGCGGGACGTCGTGGCCGCGCGTCGCGGCCGCGGCGGCGAGCAGCCGCTCGTCGCCGACGCGCACGTCGACCGTGTGCACGGCGACGTCGAGCTCGTGGGCGCGCGCGACGACGGTCGCGAGGCCCGCCGCGAGGTCCGGGTGGGCAGCACCGGTCGTCGTGGCGGCGGCGGGAGCGGCGGCTCGGGGCGCGGTCACCGGGTCAGACCAGGTCGCGGACCGCGGCGTACTGCTCGCGGACCACCGGCCGCGGGTCGGCGTCCAGGGTGGTGGCGACGGTCGTCGACCACCCCGGTGCGGCGGCGTCGGGCGAGGCTGCGGCCGCGAGGACCCAGGCGGCCTGGCGCGCGGCGCCGTCGGCCACGTACTCGCCCGGCTCGGGCACGCCGATCGCGAGCCCGAAGACCTGCGTGGCCACCTGCTGCACCGCGGGGGACTGGGCGGCGCCCCCGATGAGCATGACGCGCTCGATCGGCACGCCCTGGGCGCGCAGCGCGTCGAGCCCGTCCGCCAGGCCGCAGAGCATGCCCTCCACGTACGCGCGGGCGAGGTGCTCGCGCGTGGACGTCGCCAGGCGGATGCCGTGCAGCGTGCCGGTGGCGTCGGGCCGGTTGGGGGTGCGCTCGCCCTCGAGGTAGGGCACGAGGACGAGGCCGTCGGCGCCGGGCGGGGCGGCGAGCGCGAGGTCCGCGAGCTCGTGCACGTCGACGCCGAGCACCGCGCGGGCCGCGTCGAGCACGCGGGCGGCGTTGAGCGTGACGGCGAGCATGAGGGCGTTGCCCGTGGCGTCGGCGAAGCCGTTGATGGCGCCGGACCCGTCGGCGGTGCGGGTCGGCGCGACGGCGGACACGACGCCGGACGTGCCGATCGAGATCGCGATGTCGCCGGGCGTCATCCCGAGCGCAAGAGCCGCGGCCGCGTTGTCCCCGGCGCCGGGGCCGAGGAGCGCGCCGCCCTCGACGTCGGCCCCGGCCACCGACGCGTGCGCGACCCCGCCGGACTCCGCCGGGCCGAGCACGCGGGGGAGGGCGACGTCGTCGCGCCCGAGGGCGAGCTTCAGCAGGTCGGGGCGGTACGCGCCGGCGCCACCCTCCGCCTCGGCGTCGTAGTAGCCGGTGCCTGACGCGTCGGAGCGGTCGGTGCACAGCGCGTCGAGCCGCGGGCCGAGCGGCGACTCGCCCTCCGGGCCGTAGCCGGCGATGCGCCAGCTCAGCCAGTCGTGGGGGAGCGCGACGGCGGCCACGCGGGCGGCGTTCTCGGGCTCGGCGTCGCGCAGCCAACGCAGCTTGGTGACGGTCAGGGACGCGACGAGCACGGAGCCGACGGCGTCGGCCCAGGCCTGCGCGCCGGCCTCGCGGTCGCCGTCGCCGAGCTCGCGGACCAGGTCCTCGGCGGCAGGCGCGGACCGGGTGTCGTTCCACAGGATGGCGTCGCGGACCACGCGGCCCTCGGCGTCGAGCGCGACGAGCCCGTGCTGCTGGCCCCCCACCGCGACAGCGGCGACGTCGTCGAGGCCGCCGGCCTCCTGCGAGGCGGCGAGGAACGCGTCCCACCAGTACTGCGGGTCGATCGACGTGCCGTCGGGGTGCTTCGCGGTGCCGGAGCGCACCAGGGCGCCGGTCTCGGCGTCGCGCACGACGATCTTGCAGGACTGCGTGGACGTGTCCACGCCGGCGACGAGGGGCATCGTTGCTTCCTTCTCGGGTCGTTCAGTGTTGTGGGTGGGATCGTGGCCCTGATTCGACACGAATCAGGGCCACGATCCCACCCACAACGACGGGGGTGGTCAGCCGATGAGGTGGCGCAGCGCGAGCTGGTGCAGTCGCACGAGACCGTAGTCGCGCTCGGCGACCGCGTCGACGTCGACGTCCTCGTAGGCGGACCGGTCGGCGAGGAACGCGTCGAACGACTCGCCCTCGGCCAGGGTGGGCTCGCCCAGCTCGAAGATGCCGGCGTGCTCGAACGCCTTCTGTACCTCGGCGTCGGCGCGGTACGCCTTCGACTTGGCGGCGAGCATGTCGTAGGTCTCCATGTTCGCCTTGGCCGACTCCCAGACGCCGTCGAGGAACTCGGTGCGGCTGGGCTTGTAGTCGAAGTGGCGCGGGCCCTCGTAGCGCGGGCCGCCGTTGGGGAAGCCGTTCTCGAGCATGTCGACCGTGAAGAACGCGCTCAGCAGGTCGCCGTGGCCGAAGACCAGGTCCTGGTCGTACTTCGGGCCGTGCTGGCCGTTGAGGTCGATGTGGAACAGCTTGCCCGCGTACAGCGCCAGCGCGAGGCCGTGCGTGTAGTTGAGGCCCGCCATCTGCTCGTGGCCGGTCTCCGGGTTGAGGCCCACGATGTCGCCGTTGTCGAGCGTGTCGATGAGGGCGATGGCGTGGCCGATGCTCGGCAGGAAGATGTCGCCGCGCGGCTCGTTGGGCTTGGGCTCCAGCGCGATGCGCAGGTCGTAGCCCTTCTCCTTGATGTAGGCGGCGACGGTGTCGATGCCCTCGGCGTAGCGGGCGTGCGCGGCGTGCAGGTCCTTGGAGTTGTCGTACTCCGTGCCCTCGCGGCCGCCCCACATGACGAACGTCGAGGCGCCCATCTCGGCGGCGAGGTCGACGTTGGTCAGCACCTTGCGCAGGCCGTAGCGGCGCACGGTGCGGTTGTTCGAGGTGAACGCGCCGTCCTTGAAGATCGGGTGCGTGAAGGTGTTGGTCGTGACCATCTCGCAGACGAGGCCGGTCTCCTCGGAGGCCTTCTTCACCGCGTCGATGTGCTTCTGGCGCTCGGTACCCTCCGCGCCGAACGGGAAGACGTCGTTGTCGTGGAAGGTGAAGCCCCACGCGCCGAGGTCGGCGAGCTTGCGGATCGACTCGGCCGGGTCCAGCTCGGGGCGGGTCGCGGTGCCGAACGGGTCGTTGGCCGGCCAGCCGACGGTCCACAGGCCGAACGAGTACTTGATGTCGCTCACGGATCTCTCCTCGTCGAGTTTTGTTGTACGGCTGAACTATTGCGCGTCGCTGGGCTAGAGTCAACACGTGCCAGCCACCTCGACGACGACGCCCGCAGCGGCGCCCCGCGTGCCCGACGGCGGGGCCGCGTCGCGCCAGCACACCCTCCGCGAGCGGAACCTGCGCCTCGTCGCTGCGGCCGTGTTCGAGGCCTCCGCACCACCGTCGCGCGCCGACGTCGCCGCCGCCACCGGCCTCACCCGGGCCACCGTCTCGACCCTCGTCGACCGGCTCGTCGCCGGGGGCCTGGTCGCCGAGCTGCCGCCCGTCGCGGCGCAGAAGGCCGGGCGCCCCGCCGTCCCGCTCGTGCCCGCCGGGCGCTCCGTCGTCGGGCTCGGGCTCGAGGTGAACGTCGACTACCTCGGCGCACGCGCCCTCGACCTGGTGGGTGACGTCGTCGCCGAGCGGGTCGTCACCGGCTCCCTGCACGACTCCGACCCCCGCGAGGTGCTCGCCCGGCTGCGGGACCTCGCCGCCGAGGTGATCGCGGAGGTCGAGGCCGGGAGCATGCGCGTCGCCGGGGCGCGGCTCGCGCTGCCCGGGCTCGTCGACGTGCGCGGCGGGCGGCTGGAGGTGGCACCGAACCTGGGATGGTCGTCCGTCGAGCCCGTGCCGGAGCTCGACCTGCGCACCGGCGACGCCGCCGCGCTCGACGTCGAGGTGGCGAACGAGGCCAAGCTCGCCGCCCTCGCCGAGCTGGCCGGTGACGTCCCGTCGTCCTTCCTCTACGTCTCCGGCGACGTCGGCGTCGGCGCGGGCATCGTCGTCGACCGGCACCTGTTCCTGGGGGAGCGGGGCTGGAACGGCGAGATCGGGCACGTCGTCGTCGACCCCGCCGGCCCGCGGTGCTCGTGCGGAGCCACCGGCTGCCTCGAGCAGTACGCCGGCAAGGAGGTGCTGCTGCGCGGCGCCAGCCTGCCGTCCTCGGCGCCCGTGCACGCGATCGTCGACCAGCTGCGCGCCGGCGACGACGCCGCCCTCGACACCGTCCGCCGCGCCGGCCGGGCGCTCGGCGCCGCGCTGGGGACGTTCGTCAACCTCGTCGACGTCTCCACCATCGTGCTCGGCGGCGCCTACGCCGAGCTGTTCGGCTGGGTGGGGCACGTCGTCGAAGGGGTCGTGGAGGAGCGCGCCCTCGCCGCGCCCTTCGCGCCGGTGGATGTCCGACCTGCCGCCGCCGGCCCGCACGCCGCCCTCACCGGCGGTGCGCGCGAGGTGCTGAGGTCGGTGGTCGCGGACCCGGCACGCTGGGTGTGATTCCGGCTGACCGTCGAGGGGCCGCTAGGCTTGTGCGCTAGTCGGGGCCTCGGGTCCGGACTCGGTCGCCGCCGGTGGCCGCGCCTGCGTAGCTCAGTGGATAGAGCAACCGCCTCCTAAGCGGTAGGTCGCGCGTTCGAGTCGCGCCGCGGGCACCCTGCTTGGGGAACATGGGTGAGCGCCCTATCCCGTGTCAGTGGTGCACGGCATCGTTCCCTCCCGTGGCCCGGTTCACGACGTTCCGTTTCTGTCTCGACCCGACGGTCGCGCAGGTCGGCGCGCTCGAGAGGCATGTGGGTGCCTCGAGGTTTGCCTACAACCAGTGCTTGCGGATGGTTTTCGACGCTCGCAGGGCCAAGGAGTCCGGCGTGTCGGTCAAGGTGCCGCGCACCGGGTACGACCTCATCAACGGCTTCAACCGATGGAAGACGTCGGAGGCCGCCGGGCGGGTCTTCGCCGTCGACGGTGAAGGCGTCGCCTCCGTGGGGGCGACGGGCCTGCACTGGCGCCACGAGGTGTTCCAGCAGGTGTTCGAGGAGGCGGCGGTCGACCTCGGGCGCGGCCTCGCGGCCTGGTCTGAGTCGCGGCGGGGCGATCGAGCCGGGGCGCCGGTCGCGCACCCACGCTTCAAGAAGAAGGGGACGGCGCGGCCGTCGTTCCGCCTCCGGAACCAGTTCCCCAGGAGTGGGAAGCCGGCGATCCGCGTCGGTGACGGCCGCCCGAGATCCGTACGAGTCCCGGGGATCGGGGTGCTCAGCGTTCGCGAGGACACGCGCCGGCTCAGGCGCATGATCGTCAAGGGCCGGGCACGGATCCTCTTCGCCACCGTCAGCCGGGGGCGTGGCCGGTGGTGGATCTCGCTGAACGTCGAGGCGGCCGACCTGCACCCAGCGCGTCGGCACGTCGAGGCGCATGCCTCCACGCCGTGGGTCGGCGTCGACCTCGGGCTTTCGTCGCTAGCGGTCGCGGCGCGGAGCGACGGTACGGAGGTCGACCGCATCGACGAGTGGCCGCGCACGCTTGCGGTCACCGCACGGCGTCAACGGCGCCTGCACCGTGCCGTGACCCGCAAGAAGCGGGGCTCCCAGAACCGTCGCGAGGCGGCGGATCGCCTCGGCCGCTACTACTTCCGGACGGCGGAGATCCGTCGTCGGTACGCACATGAGGTATCGAACCGGCTGGTCAAGAACCACGCCCGGCTGGTCATCGAGCGCCTCGACGTGGGCGGGATGCTCGCACGCAACCCGAACCTCGCCAAGGCGATCCACGACGTCGGCTGGGGACTCGTCCGGCGGCAGATCGCCTACAAGCTGGAGTGGCGCGGCGGGGAGCTTGCGGTCGCCGACCGCTGGTTCCCGTCCACGAAGACCTGCTCCGGCTGCGGGGCGGTGCGGGAGATGGGCGGTGTCGCCCTGCGGACATACGTCTGTCGCTCCTGCGGCCTGATGATCGATCGTGACCTCAATGCCGCGATCAACCTCGCCGTCTGGGCCGAGCTGCACCACGGTGCGGACGCCCGGACCCGGGACCTTCACGCAGAGGGCCCGGTCGACAACGCCCACCGATGGGAACGCTCTGGCCGCCGCCTCCGCGACGGTGAAACGAGCCCAGGAGACGTGGGAACCGACGCCTGGACCTTGCAGGTCTGAGCGAAGGACGCCCGAGGAGGGCGGTTCCAGTTGGTCTCGTGAGCTGCGAGGTCGCGGACGCTGGGACGCTGCAAAGAGGGGGTCGGCGGCTCCTAGGGTGAAGTTGCCCGCGACGGGAGTGCCCCGTGATGCCCCGTTCGGAGCCCTGGGCTACGGTCCGGGAAAGTGCGTCGACAGCAATGGAGCTGGCGTCATGACCGAGGAACAGCCCTGGCACGAAGCCCGACTGATCCCGACATCGGGTATCAACGGCGCCGAGGAGCAGGAACGGCGGGCGACGTCCGCACTGCTCGCGGTGATGGTCGCGGTGCGTGAGTTCGGACGTGCCCTGACGAAGCCTCTCGGCGCGCCCGCCGGGACCGTCGAAGCCTTCATCGAGGTGCCGTTCATGCACGGCGAGCGCCGTCTGTACCCCGACGGCCTGGTGCGGGTGCGACGGGGGCAGAAGTCATGGACCGCGCTGATCGAGGTCAAGACCGGGCGCAACGAACTCGCTCGCGAGCAGATCGAGAACTACCTGGACATCGCACGCCAGCAGGGGTTCGACGCGGTCGTCACGATCTCGAATGAGATCCCGCCGATGGTCGGCCAGCATCCGACAAAGGTCGACAAGAGGCGCCTACGGAAGGTCGAGCTCCACCACCTGTCGTGGACCAAGGTGCTGGCGGAGGCGGTGATGCAGAAGGAGTTCCGAGGCGTCGCTGACCCTGACCAGGCGTGGATCCTCGGCGAGCTCGTCCGCTACCTCGAGCACCCGCGGTCGGGAGCGCTGGAGTTCGACGATATGGGTGAGAGCTGGGTCGCGGTCCGTGACGCGGTGCGCGCCGGCACTCTGCGCGCGAACGACAAGGGCGTGGAGAGCGTGGTGGCGCGGTTCGACGCCTTGCTGCGCTTCGCAAGCCTGGAGCTGGGCCGTACGCTCGGTGCCGAGGTCGCCCCGGTGGTGTCACGCAAGGAGCAGGCAGACCCCGGGGCGCGGACGCAGTGGCTCGTGGCCTCTTTGGTGGGTGACGGCGTGCTGAGCGGTGCCATCCGCATCCCCGACACCGTCGGCAACCTGACGGTGACGGCGGACCTGCGTGCCCGCACGATCACCTGCCACGTGGACGTGGACGCGCCACGCGAGGGTCGTCCCGCCACGCGGGTGCGATGGCTGGTGCGGCAGCTCAAGTCAGCACCGGATGGTGTGCGGGTGGAGGCTTTTGCGGCGCACGCGAGGGGATCTGGCGCGGCCGAGCTGCTCCGCGACGTGCGCGACGACCCGGGGCGCCTCGTCGTCGACCCCAAGAAGGACCTGCGTTCGTTCCGGGTGGCGATGACGGCGCCCATGGGGGCCAAGCGGGGTCGCGGTCAGGGCGGGTTCATCGACTCCGTCCTCGACCTCGTCGACGCCTTCTACGCCGAGGTGATGCAGTACCTCAAGGCGTGGTCGGCGACGCCGCCCAAGGTCAGGCCCGTGCCCGACGATGACGCCGAAGCCCGCGCCGGTGAACCTCTCGTGTCGACGTCGCTCTCGTCCCAGGACGGCGTCGAGCACGACTGACGGTCAGTACTCCGGAAGGAGTTCTACGCTGACGTCGTCACCTCCCCTGACGCCGAACCGCGCCTGGACTCAGCCGACCCGGCGGAGCAGTTCGCCGCCTACCTCGACCACTACCGCGCGGTGGTGGAACGGAAGCTGGACGGACTGACCGACGCTCAGCTGCGCACCAGCCTGCTGCCGTCGGGCTGGTCGCCGCTGGAGCTGCTCACGCACCTGGTGCACATGGAGCGGCGCTGGTTCGTCTGGGGGTTCCTGGGCGAGCAGGTCGCGCACCCCTGGGGCGACAACGTCGACGACGCCCCGGAGAGCCCCTGGCACGTGCCCGACGGCGTGGCACGCGAGGAGCTGGTCGCCGCGCTGCACGCGGGCGGCGAGCGGACCCGCGACATCCTGGCGGGTCACGACCTCGCCGAGCGGGCCGCGCCCGGCGGCCGGTTCACCGCGGACGACGGCACGCCGCCCACCCTCCTGTGGATCTGCTTCCACGTGCTCCAGGAGTACGCCCGGCACGCGGGGCACCTCGACATCGTGCGGGAGCTGGCGGACGGCGAGACGGGGGAGTAGTCAGTCCGCCTGCGCGTGCGCGATGTGCGCGAGCTGGCGCCAGACGAGCACGAGGGTGAGGCCGGCGCCGACGAAGCCGAACCACATGGGGGCGGTGAGGCCCCAGTGCTCGGCGAGCACACCGCCGATCGCGTTGCCCACGACGATGCCGCCGAACACGCACATCATGTAGACCGACCCGACGCGGCCCTGGAAGCGGGTGGGCGTGGCGCGCTGCCGCACGGTGTTGGACACGGTGCCCCACACGAACGAGTAGGCGCCGAAGACGAACAGGATCGCCATCGCGGCCCAGCCGGTGGTCGCGAGGGCGAGGGCGAGGTGGAACAGCACCTCGAGCGTCAGGCACACCTTCATCAGGGCGGAGAGCGACCACCGCCGCTCGAGCGAGCCGTAGGAGAACGTGCCGATCAGCCCGCCGACGGCGGCGGCCGTGGTGAGCAGGCCGTATCCGACGGGCCCCATGTGCAGGTAGTCGAGGGAGTACTTCACGAGGATCCCCCACGGCGCGGCCCACGTGGCGTTGAAGACGAGGATCACCAGCGCGAGGGTGCGCACGGGAGGGTTGGTCCAGATCCAGCGCAGGCCCTCGGCGATGTCGTGGCGCACCTTGCGGGGCGTCGCGGGGTCGGCGTCCTCGGCCGGGGGGACCGGGGTCAGCACGACCTTGCTCACGAGCAGGACGGCGAGCAGGACCGTGAGCACCTGGGCCGCGAACGGCCACGCCGCCCCGGCGGCGAACAGCGCGGCGCCGAGCGGCGGGCCGACGAGCTGGTTCGCGGTGAGGAACCCGGCCTGCAGGCGCGAGTTGCCGATGCCGAGGTCGGCGGGTCGCACCAGCATGGGCAGCAGGGTCTGGGAGGTGGTGTCGGCGAACACCTCGGCCACGCCCATGAGCAGCATCGCCGCGAGGACGACGCCGATGTTCACGTGCCCGGTCACGATCACCACGCAGAGCGCGGCGACGACGACGGCACGCAGCAGGTTGGCGACGATGACGAGCCGGCGCCGGTCGAGACGGTCGGCGAGGACGCCGGCCCACAGGCCGAACACGAGCCAGGGGAGGCGCTGCAGCATCGCCGCGAGCGCGACGAGCATCGCGGAGCTCGTCTGGGACGCGACCAGGAGCGGCCCCGCGGCGAGGGCGACGCCGTCGCCGATGTTGCTCACCCACGACGCCGACATCAACCATCGGAACCCGGTGCCCATGCGGGCGGGCGCCACCGCCTCGACCACTCGTCTCACGGGCGACCAGCCTAGGTGCCCGGGGCAGGCGACCGTCCTCTGATATTCCTCAGACGGCTTGCGAGGTTCGCCCCCGTGCCTTATTGACGACGTCACGCCTGAGCGGCACACTCTCGGTGACGGCGCGCATCGCCCGCCCCCTGCGCGGTGCGCGCTGTCCCTTGCCGGGCCGAGCCCGGCCCGACGCCCCTTCGGACCCCCCGCCGAGGGGGCGTCAACGCGCTCTGCTGCTCCGCGCCCCCTCACCGATCCCCCGGAAGCGCGTGCTCCGGCGGGTTCCTCGGCGCGCCGACACCGGCCCGGGGGCCGCCCGTTCTACCGTGCTGGCGTGAGAGCCGCCCGACGATCCACCGCCACGACCGCGGTCGACCCCTCAGCCGGGGCACCCGCCGCGCCGGACCCGTCCCTGCGGACGGGCGCGGACGGCGGCCCGGCGGCGGGAGCCGACACCCCCGACGACACCTCTGCCGCGCGCGACGCCGGCGCCAGCCAGTCGGCGCGTCCGCCGGGGACGTCCGGCGCGGACGGCCGCCGCGAGAGCGCGTCGTCCGCCGCGGCGTCGTCCGTCGAGGCCGCGACGCGCCGCTGGCGCGCGTCCCTCGTGGAGATGGTGGGCGGCTCGTCGCTGTCGGACGTCGGCCTGCTCGGCGAGGCGATCGTCGACCTCTCGAAGGCGCACCCGAACGGTGTCGCCGGGCTGTTCGCCGGCCGTCCCACCCGTCTGTCCAACCTGGTCCGCGAGGGCGAGGCGCTGCCCGCGGCGCGACGTCGCGCGCGGGCGGTGGCGGCCCGCGCGGCGGAGCACGCGTCCCGGTACGGCGTCGCGCCCACCTACCTCGCGATCGGCGTCGCCACCTGGACGGAGCACGACGACGGGCCCGAGGTCCCGTTCGGCGGCGGCGGGCCGCAGCGGCACGACGTCGCGGCGCTCGCGCGCGTGGCGTCGTCGGGCACGGCCGCCGCCGGTGCGGACGGCGCGGACGGCGACCCGGCGGACGACGCCGAGCACACCACCGGGAACGGCGTCGGCACCGGCGCCGAGCCGGGCGCGGAGCCCGCGACCGACCGGGACGGCGCCGCGACCGGGGGCACCGACGGCCGCACGGCCCCGGAGGACCAGGACGCCGAGGGGCCTGCGCTCACGACGTCGATCCCCGTCGTGTCGATGGCCGCCCGCGAGCCGGCCGCCGCGCCGCGGGCGACGCCGTCGGACCCCGACGGCCCGGCGCCCGCCGGTCGCGTGGTGCACGCACCCGTCGTGCTGCGGCCCGTGACGCTCACCCCGCGCGGGGACGGCGGCGCCGACTACGACCTCACGCTGGAGCCGACGGTCGAGATCAACCCCGTGGTGGCGCGCACGCTCCGTGCGCACGGGGCGTTGCTCGACCCGGCGGCGCTGGCCAAGGCGACCTTCACGCTCGCGGGTTTCGACCCGACGGACGTGCTGGCCCGCGTGGCGGCGCTGGGCGAGGCCGTGCTGGACGACTTCCAGCTGGACCGCCGCGTGCTCGTCGGCACGTTCGTGCACCCGGGGCAGGCGCTGGTGGACGACCTCGACCAGCTCGCGCCGTCGCTGCACCGGCACGAGGTGGTGGCGGCGCTCGCCGGCGTGGACGACGCGGCGCAGCGGCTGTCCGCTCTCGAGCTCCCCGCCCCGCGCCGCGGGGACGCGGACCCGACGCGCGAGCGCGGCGTCGGCGACCTCGACCCGCAGCAGCGCTCCGTGCTGGACGCGCTGGCCACCGGCGGCCACCTGTTCGTCGACGCGCCCGTCGGCTCCGACGTCGCGGGCACGCTCGCCGCCGTCGTCGGGGAGGCGACCGCCGCGGGCCGCTCCGTGCTCTACGTGACGGGCCACCGGCGCGCCGCGGACCGGCTCGCGCTGCGGCTCGAGTCCCTCGGTCTGGAGAGCCTGCTGCTCGACGTGCCGCCCCACCCGACGTGGCGCGAGGACGTGACCCGCCGGCTGCTGTCCGCGATGGCGAGCGAGCCCGAGCAGGTCGACGTGGACGGCGCCGCGCGCGTCCGCGACGCGTTGATCGGCACCCGCTCCCAGCTCACCGGCTACATCGAGGCGCTGCACCAGCCGCGCTCGCCCTGGCAGGTGTCCGCGTACGACGCGCTGCAGGCGCTCGCGCGCCTCACCGCCGAGCGGCCCGCGCCGTCCACCACGGTGCGGCTCGCCTCGGAGTCGGTGCTCGCGCTCACGCCGGAGCGGCGCCGCGAGATCGCCGCCGGCCTGGAGCGGGCCGCCGCGCTGGGCGCGTTCACCCTGCGACCGGCGTCGACGCCCTGGTACGGGGCGCACCTGCTCACCGACGACGACGCGCGCCAGGCGCTGGTGCGCGTGGAGCGGCTGCGCGACGTCACCCTGCCCCAGCTGCGCCGCCAGCTCGCGTACACGGGCGAGGTCACCGGTCTGACGTCGCCGACGACGGTGCGCGGCTGGGGCGAGCAGCTCGCGATGCTCGGCGGCATGCGCAGCACGCTCGACCTGTTCCACCCGATGGTCTTCGAGCGGACGGCGGCCGACCTCGTGCAGGCCACCGCGACGCGGCGCTGGCGGGCCGAGCACGGCATCGAGATGGGCTGGTTCGCGCGCCGCCGGCTGCGCAAGCGCGCCAAGGACATGGTGCGGCCCGGCGTGCGGGTGCCGAACCTGCACGAGGCGCTGGTGCAGGTGCAGGAGCAGCGCGACGTCTGGGCCGAGCACGCGCAGCGCGGCGGCTGGCCGACGCTCCCCGAGGGCCTCGCGTCCATCGAGGACACCTACGAGGCCGTGCGCATCGACCTCGAGGCGCTCGAGCCGGTGCTGGCGCCGACCACCCTGGGCGGCCACCTCCTGGACCTCGACCTGGACGGCCTCGCAGAGCGCCTGAAGCGGCTCGCCGGCGACGCAGACGCCCTGACCGTGCTGCCCGAGCGCACCAGCCTGCTGCGCGCGGCGCGCACCGCGGGCGTCGGTGACCTCGTGGACGACCTCACCGACCGACGCGTGCCGGGAGACCTCGTCGCTGCGGAGCTCGAGCTCGCCTGGTGGTCGTCGGTCTTCGAGCAGCTGCTCGCCGCCGACCCGGTGCTCGCCGGGCAGGACGGCGTCGGGCTCGACGCGCTCGCCCGCCGGTTCCGCGAGCTCGACCGCGAGCACCTCGCCGCGCTGTCCCAGCCGGTGCGCGTGGCCGCGCGGGCGCACCTCGGGTCCGCGATGCGGGAGGACCGGGACTCCGCGGAGGCGCTGTTCACCGAGCTCATCGAGGGCCGGCTGACGACGCTGCGCGACCTCGCGGAGCGGCACGGCGACATCCTGCGCCGCCTCCGCCCCGCGCTGGTCGCGACCCCCACCCTGGTGCCGCACCTGCTGCCGGAGCACCGCACCGCCGACGTCGTGATCCTCGACGCCGTGCAGCACGTGCCCACCGAGGTCGTGGTGCCCGCCCTCGCGCGCGGGCGGCAGGTGGTCGTGGTGGGTGACCCGCGGTCGGCGTCCGGCTCCAGCGTGCACGAGCTGTCCGCGCTGCTGCCCACGGTGACGCTGCAGCCGCACGAGCACAGCCGCGACCCGGAGCTGACGCGCCTGCTCGCCGCGCACGGGTACGAGGGGCTGCTGCGGCCCGCGCCCCTGCCGCGCGCCGAGTCGCTGGTGCACCTCGACGTCGTGGAGGGCACCGGCATGCCGGACCCGGTCTCGGGCAGCGTCGAGAGCACGCAGGCCGAGGTGGACCGCGTCGTCGAGGTGTCGATCGAGCACGCCCTGACCCGCCCCGAGGAGACGTTCGCGATCGTCACGGTGACGGCCGCGCACGCCGACCGGGTGCGCGAGGCGCTCCTGGCCGAGGTGCGGGCGAACCCCGCGCTCGCGCCGTTCTTCTCGGGCTCGCGGCCCGAGCCGGTCGTCGTCGCGGACATCACCGGCGTGGCGGGGCTGTCGCGCGACACGGTGCTGCTGTCCGTCGGGTTCGGCCGGACGCCGCACGGCCGCGTGCTGCACCGCTTCGGCGTCCTCGGCGAGGCCGGGGGAGAGGCCATGCTGGTCGGTGCGCTGGGCGCCACGCGCAAGCGCCTGCACGTCGTGTCCTGCTTCACCGCCGACGCGCTCGACCCCGAGCGGCTGCGCAGCGCCGGCCCGCGCCTGCTCGTCGAGACCCTGGAGCTCGCCGAGCGCCGGTCCGGCGTCGCCGACCAGGTGCGTCTCGGCAACGGCGTCGACGTCGGTCGTGCGCCGGACCGCCTGCTCGTCGACCTCGGCGAGCGGCTGTGGAAGCTCGGCTACCTCGTCGAGACCGACTACGGCGCCCCGGACGGCGACCGCATCCCGCTGGTCGTGGGGCACCCCGACCTGCCGGGCGAGCTGCTCGTCGCCGTGCTCACCGACGACGCCGCGTACGTGGCGGAGCCGTCCGTGCGCGTGCGCGACCGGCAGCTCGCGGAACGGCTGGAGCGCCTGGGGTGGGTCGTCACGCAGGTCTGGTCCGCCGCCGCGTTCCTCGACCCCGACGGCGAGGCCGACCGGGTGCGACGGCTCGTGCAGCGCGTGCGCGACGAGCGGATCGGCACCGCCGGCGGCGTGGTCCCCCCGAGGGAGGTCGTCGTCCCGGTGCTCCCGGACGAGCCGCCCGTCGACCTCGGCGTCGCGCCCGACGGCGTCCACGTCGCCGCCGACCTCGCCGAGGAGGACGCCGCGACGGAGGTGCCGGACGACGGCGGCGAGGCGTCGCGCGACGAGGTCGCGGAGGGCCAGGCGGCATCGGCAGAGACCGCCGCCGAGACCGACGTGGCGGAGGCCGACGCGAGCGGCGGCGACGGGGCGCCCGAGGAGGACGCCGCGGGTCGCGACGGCACGCGCGTCGACCCCGCGGCGACGGCGGAGGACGCGACCGCGGTCACCGATGCCGACGGCGAGTCGCGGCCCGACGCCTGACCGGCCGACACCCGGAGACGAACACGAGCCCGGCGGTGCCCGCGGTGCGCCGCCGGGCTCGCGGGCGCCCCGCCCCGCG